>DATHNU010001210.1:0-5312 GCA_035485695.1 Reyranella sp.
CGCTGATCGTGAACAGAGGTTTGTGCTGTTGTGGCTGGTCGTGGTCGCGTGTGAAGCTCATGAACACTGGCCAGGACTTCCCGGGCACGGAAACCGGCTTGTCGGCCGGACGTCGCCCGCGGATCGTGCCGGGATCCGCCGGCCTGACGTCGATCACGAAGATCTCGCCGGTCGCTTCGGCATCGAAGGCGAGGGCCGGAAATCCCGCAGCGCCGCCCCGCAGCCGTTCGACCAGATGATCGATCAAGGCAACCGGCATCAATGTGCGCAGCGGCAGTGCGACTTGCGCCGGGCCGTTCGACGAGACGATTTGCGCCGTCAGTTCGTTGCCGGCACGCTGCACCTTGCCGTGCGTCTCGCGTTCGGTGCCGTTTTGAACCTGCAGAGTGCTGAAGCGGAACGCATCGCCGGCGCGCGGCTCCTCGCCATCGAGCGTGGAGGCGAGGTTCATTTTCCATGTCGCTGACAGCGCGATCTCGCCCTTGACGTCGCGCTTGAGGCGCCAACCGTCGCAGGTGAGCGTGAGATCCTGCACCGCGCTGCCGACGCGCGCCGCGTTGACCGCCGCGCCCAGGCGCAGCGAATATTCCGCGCGGTGCGGTTGTATTTGGGCGAATGCCAATTGCGGCAACAGCAGGGCAACAACCGGAAGGAAGCACATCAACGCGCGCATTGATGCACCTTGGGCAGTGCTGGCAAGCAGGTCAATTGCCGCTTTGTCTCAGGCACCGCCGCCTCCCCCAAGACCGAGGTGGACGTCTTGCCTGCCGATGGTTCAGACTTGGGTGGTGCTCGAGGATGCGGGAAGTTAAAGGGCATGATTGATCACGATGATCTCTTCACAACCCAGATGCGTGCGCTGGGATTCAGTCACCCTGAACAGCCTGCGGATCCTCCCGGCCCCGCCGCCCTGGCGGCGGCAGACCGCGTCTCGCGCTATTGGACCAGCACGCACGTCGGCGCCTTGCGCGCGGGCTCGGAGGCCCACAAGCGTGAAGTGTGCCGGATGTTCCATGAGACGTTCAATCCGTACCGGCCGTCCATTATCGCCTGGCCAAAGCTCAGCCCGGAGATCCTGCAACGCGTGACGTCACTGCCGATCTGGGATGTCGCCGTGCACACGGAGAGCCGGGCGCGCCTGCGTTTCGCCACCTATGCGGGTTCCGTCGACGACCTGGAGGTGCGCGCGGCCGTCGCGCTCAATGCTTGGGAAGAAGGCCGGCACAAGGAGGTGCTCGCCAACCTCGTCCAGGCTTACGGGATCGGGCTGGCGAGCGAACCGCCGTTTCAGCCTCCTCGCGATGCGCACTGGGCCTTCCTGGTCACCGGATACTGCGAATGCATCGACAGTTTCTTTGCTTTCGGGCTGTTCGAGCTCGCCCGTCGATCGGGATTCTTTCCGGCCGAACTGGTCGAGACGTTCGAGCCCGTCATCCAGGAGGAGTGCCGCCACATCCTGCTGTTTGCCAATCTGGTGGCATGGCAGCGGGCGAACCTGCCGTGGTGGCGGCGCCTTTACTTCGAGCTTCGCGTCGCGGCGGGGTGGGCCGTCATTGCCTGGGAACGCATCGTGCTGGCGCGCAGCATGGACGCGCAGGGCAATAACCAGGACGATAAAGCGCGTCTCGACAGCACCTTCACCGCGAGCAGCGCCAACGCCATCAGCCCGGTCGAGATCGATGTTCGCGATCTCATGGCGCTTTGCCTGAAGGAGAACGATCGCCGCTTCGCGGGATATGATCCGCGGCTCTTGCGCCCGACGACCGTCCCGAGGCTGGTCCGGTTCGCGCTCCTGGTCACGAAGCCCTGGACCCGCAAGAAGCCATCGCCGTCGGCTCAGCCCCAGAGCTGAGGGCGGCGATTCGGCAGAGTACCTGCGTGAATCGGTACGGCCGGCCTCGCCGGGACATGGGCGGCCGCCCGCGATACCGCTATAACGTCCTGCATGAAATCGATGCCGGTGATTCTTGCCCGTCGAGCCGATCGGACTCCGCAGGTGGCGACAGGCCGCGCGCCTGACAGCATTTTGCTGGCATCAACCGGCGGGCAGCTCCCATCTGTGGCGCCGCACGCGCTCCGTGTGGTGCGCAAGGTCGAACGATGAGTGTAGTCCTGCGGCCGGACGATCTGGTCCTCGTGACGGGTGGCTCGGGTTTTCTCGGGTCGGCGGTCGTGCGCGCCCTGATTGCCCGCGGATCGCGCGTGCGGGCGATCGTCCGGTCGAGCAGCCCACCCGACAATCTCGCGGGCCTGGGCTGCGAGATCGTCACCGGCGACCTCACCGATCGGGAGTCCCTGGCGGCGGCCCTGCACGGTGTCCGATCCCTGTTTCATGTCGCGGCGGACTATCGCTTCTGGGCGCGCGATCCTTCGGTCATCCTGCGCGTGAATGTCGAGGGCACGCGCAGCCTGATGCAGGAAGCGCTATCGGCCGGCGTGGAGCGCATCGTCTATACGAGCAGCGTCGCGGCGCTGAAGGTGGCGGGCGCCACCAGCCCGGTCGACGAGACGGCGCTGCTGCCGTCGGACGAGGCCATCGGTGCCTACAAGCGCAGCAAGACCCTGGCGGAGCAGGTGGTCGAGGAAATGATCGCGCGCGACAAGCTGCCCGCCATCATCGTCAATCCGACGACGCCGATCGGGCCGCGCGACATCAAGCCGACCCCGACCGGGCGCATCCTGCTCGATGCGGCGCGCGGCAGGATCCCGGCCTTCGTCGACACAGGCTTGAACTTCGCCCACGTCGACGACATCGCGGAAGGCCACCTGATGGCCTTCGAGCACGGGCGGATTGGCGAACGCTACATCCTGGGCGGCGAGAACGTCCTGCTACGCGACCTGCTCGCCGGCATCGCCGGCCTCACCGGCCGTCGCGCACCGCGCATCAGCCTGCCGCGGATGCCGCTTTACCCGCTGGCGTACGGCGCCGAAGCGGTGGCGCGCCTGACCGGCAAGGAGCCGCTTCTCACGCTCGACGGCCTGCGCATGTCGCGCTACCGGATGTTCTTCACCTCCGCCAAGGCTGAACGCGAGCTCGGCTACCGCAGCCGCCCCTACCAGGAGGGCGTGGCCGATGCGCTGACCTGGTTCCGCAAGGCCGGTTACCTCACATGAACCTGGCAACTGCCTTGGGCGTCCTGGCGTTGGCGATCTGGCTCTACCTGCTGGTGGGTCGCGGCGGATTCTGGCTGACGCGCGAGCGCGATGATGTCGAAGCGCCACCCCCGCCCAACCGCTGGCCGGGCGTGGTGGCCGTCGTGCCCGCGCGCAACGAGGCGGACGTCATCGGCCAGTCTGTCAAAAGCCTGCTGCAGCAGGATTATCCAGGCCCCTTCCGCGTCGTGCTGGTGGATGACGACAGCGACGACGGCACGGCAGCGGTTGCCCGGCAGGCCGCCGCCGCCATAGGGGCCTCCGAACGTCTCGAGGTCTTGCGCGGCACGGCTTTGCCGCCGGGCTGGACCGGGAAGCTCTGGGCTCAGCACCAGGGCGTGCAGCATGCCTCGGCGGCCGACGCGCCCGATTACCTCCTCTTGACCGACGCGGATATCGCCCATGCCCCTGACAATCTCCGAACGCTCGTGCCGCGCGCCGAACGCGAAGGCTACGTCCTGGTTTCGCTGATGGCGCAATTGTCCTGCCGGAGTTGGGCAGAGCGTTTCCTCGTTCCGGCCTTCGTCTTCTTCTTTCAGATGCTCTATCCGTTCGCCTGGGTCGCGCAGAAGGAGCGCAAGATCGCCGCCGCAGCCGGCGGCTGCATGCTGGTCCAGCGCGGTGTGCTGGAGCGGGCGGGTGGGATTGCCGCCATCCGGTCGGAGATCATCGACGATTGTGCGCTTGCCCGCCGCCTGAAGGCTGAGGGGCCGATCTGGCTCGGTTTGACCCGTCGCGCCAAAAGCCTGCGGCCCTATGGCGGCTTCCGGGAGATCGGCCGGATGGTGTCGCGCTCGGCTTATGCGCAGCTTGGCTACTCGCCGCTGCTGCTTGCCGGAACCGTCGTCGGTATGGTGTTGACCTTTCTGATGGCCTCGATCGTCACGCTTTTCGGTAGTGGACTTGCGCAGGCGGCGGGACTGTGTGCCTGGCTGCTGATGGCGTTCGCCTTTCAGCCCATGCTCCGCTTCTACCGGCTCTCCCCCCTGTGGGGGCTCGCTTTGCCGGCGATTGCGGCGGCCTATACGCTGTTCACCGTCCAGTCCGCCCTCGACGTCTGGCGCGGCCGCGGCGGGATGTGGAAGGGGCGCAGCCAGGCCATGGCGGGCGAACTATGACGGGCGCTGCCGATTTCGCGTCGGGCAAAGGCCATCGGGATGAGAACTTCCCCGTCGCGTCCCGCCTGATTCGCCCGGAGCTGCGGCCGGCGATCCTGGCCTTCTATCGATTCGTGCGGGCGGCGGACGATGTCGCCGATCATGCCGACGCGGCACCCGAGGAAAAGCTGGCGCAACTCGCGCGGATGGAGGCTGGGCTGCGTGGCCAAGCCGGCGCCAGCCCGGAAGCCGACTCGTTGCGAGCCGTCCTGCAGGCGCGTGACCTCACCGATCGCCATGCGCTCGATTTGCTGGAAGCCTTCCGTCGCGACGTCACCAAGCGGCGCTACGTCGATTGGGCGGAGCTGATGGACTACTGCCGCTATTCCGCAGTGCCGGTCGGTCGCTTCGTGCTCGACGTGCATGGCGAGTCCTCGACGCTCTGGCCGGCCAACGACGCACTCTGCACGGCGCTGCAGGTGATCAACCATCTGCAGGACTGCGCCAAGGACTATCGTGCCATCGACCGGGTCTACATTCCGCTCGACGCGCTCGAGGCCAATGGTACGGGAGTCGACTCCCTGGCGGTGGCGCGAGCCTCGCCGGCCCTGCGCAAGACGATCGAACAACTGGCCCGCCGGACGCAAACGCTGCTCGAACAGTCACGGCCCTTCGCCGGAGAGATCGTCGACCGCCGCCTGGCTTTGGAAGTCGGCGTCATCCAGACCCTGGCCGAGAGCCTCGCGGCCCGGCTGACGCGCCGCGATCCCTTGTCGGAGCGCGTCCATCACCATGCGGTGGAGGCGATCGGCCTGGCGCTGCGCGGCGGGCTCGGCGTCGCTGCCGGTTGGCTCGGGCGCATCGGCCGTCACAAGCAACCCCGGCTGGGCGACAGGCAGGGATGACGACCGAACCCCAGGCCGCTTCCGATCCGGCGGCGCTTCAGGCGCAGGTTTCCGGCAGCTCCTTCTACGCGGCGATGCGCGTAATGCCGAAGGCGGAGCGCGCCGCCATGTTCGCCATCTACAGCTTCTGCCGGATGGTCGACGACATCGCCGACGA
>DATHNU010001211.1:0-5593 GCA_035485695.1 Reyranella sp.
GGCGTCGCGGAACTGCAGGATCATCTCGGCCTTGCCGGGGATGATGGCGGGCGCGCCGGGCTCGACCGACAGCTTGCCCACGGTCCACACGCTGCGCGGTCCAGCCAGCGCGGGGAATTTATCCATCACCTCGTTGTAGAGCCGCATCATCGCCACGCCCGCATCCTTGCGGATCGGCATGGGCGTGGTGCCGGCGTGATTCTGGATGCCGCTGAAGGTGAGCCGGTACTGGTAGATGCCGACGATCGCCGTGACCACGCCGATCTTCTTGTCGCTGGCCTCGAGCAGGCCGCCCTGCTCGATATGGGCTTCGAGATAGCAGCGGTAGCGGCCGTCCTCCAGTTCGATGCGCGGCGCATTCTCCAGGCCGGCCGCCTTCAGCGCATCGCGCATCTTCGAGCCGTCGTCGCGATGGCGCGCGGCGTCGATGTCGGCGTCGGTGATGCGGCCAATGAAGGACTTGCTGCCGATCATGCCGCCCCAATGGCCCTCCTCGTCGGCCCACGAGGCGACGTCGACGGCGAGGTCCGCCGTGTCGGGATCCTCGGCCAGCGCCCGCGCCACTTCGAGCCCGTAGATCACGCCCATCACGCCGTCGAGCCAGCCGCCGCGCGGCTGGGTGTCGGTGTGCGACCCCATCAGCAGCCGGGGGCCGGTCTTGGGGCTGCGGCCGATCACGTTGCCCACGCCGTCGATCACGGGCTCCAGTCCTGCTTCCTTCATGCGGTTCGCGAGCCAGCGGCGGCTCTCGACGTCCTGCGGCGAGAGATGCGGGCGATGAACGCCGGTCTGGTAGCGGCCGAAATCGGCGATGCGGCGCAGATCGCCCAAAAGTCTTTCGCCGTTGATGCGGGGCATGACAAAGCCTCAGTCGAGATGAGCCGCGACCCATGCGGCGGTGGAGAGCAGCCGGTTGTCCTCGTGGCGCAGCCCGACCAGTTGCAGGCCGAGCGGCAGGCCCTTGGCGCCGCTGCCCGACGGCAGGGTAACACAGGGCGTGCCGGCCAGGGTCCAGATCGAGTTGAAGCGCGGATCGCCGGTGAACTCGACGCCTTCCGGCGCCTCGCCCGGCGCGCTGGGGCAGACCAGCACGTCGACCTTGTCGAACAGCGAATCGATATGGACGCGGAAGGCGGTGGACTTGCGCTGGGCGGCGACGTAGCGCGCGAAGGACACTTCCAGGCCGCGCTTCATGGCGCCGTCCATCAGTTCCTTGCTGACCTTGTCGGGGTTGCGCAGCCGCTCGTCGGCGTAGTTGCGCGTGCCTTCGTAATTGGTGATGGCGCCATGATCGTCGAGGATGTCGGTGAAGGGCGCGCCGAAGGCGACATCGACTACCGACGCGCCCTTGTCAGCGAGTTTCGACACCGTCTTTTCGAGCAGCGCCTTGGTCTCGGGCGACGCCTCGTCCCAGATCGGCGTGCGGCAGAAGCCGACGCGCGGCCGCGCGATGCCGCGATCGATCCGCACCGGCGGCAGCTTGAGCACGGCGGCGCGGAACAGCGCGATGTCGTCGAGCGTGCGCGCCATCAGGCCCAGCGTGTCGACCGAATGGCATTGCATCTTGATGCCGACCCGCGAGAAGTCGCCGTAGGTGGGCTTGTAGCCCACCACGCCGCAATAGGCGGCGGGACGGATCACCGAGCCGCCGGTCTGGGTGCCGAAGGCCAGCGGCACGTGACCGTCGGCCACGGCGGCGGCCGAGCCCGACGACGATCCGCCCGGCGTGTGCGCGGCGTTGTGCGGGTTGGTGGTCGGGCCGGGATGGCGGTTGGCGAATTCCGTGGTCACCGTCTTGCCCAGGATCACCGCGTTGGCGGTCCGGCAGAGCGCCACGCAGGCGGCGTCGCCGAACGGCACCTTGCCCTTGAAGATCGGCGAGTTATGGCCGGTCGGCATGTCGTGGGTGTCGATGATGTCCTTCACCCCCACGGGGATGCCGCGCAGGACGCCGCCTTTCGCCGCGTCGGCCGCCTTGGCCTGCGCCAGCGCGAGGTCGGGATCGAGATAGGCCCAGGCTTTGACCACGGGCTCGCGCTCGGCGATGCGCTCGAGGCAGGCCCGCACCAACGCCTCCGACGTGAGCGTGCCGGCCTCTATCTTTGCGACAGCCTCGCTGGCGGAAAGCGCCTTCACGTGAGCGCACTCCGCGCCCAGGCGGCGATGTCGAGCAGGGCCGCGTCCTCGTGCTGGCGGCCGACCAGCTGGATGCCGACCGGCAGGCCGGTCGGGCCCCTGGTGAAAGGCAAGGTCACGCACGGCATCCAGAGATAGGTCCACAAAAGATTGAACGTGGCCTTGCCCGTCATCTCCAGGCCCAGCGGCGCTTCGCCCGGCGCCGGCGCGGTCAGGATGGCGTCGAAGTCGGCGAACAGCGCGTCGACCCGCGCGCGGCCGGTTTCACCCAGCTTGCGGGCGGCGACCCAGGTCGCGTAGTCGATCGCAGCGCCCGCCGCGAGCTTGTCCTTCTTCAGGCTCTCGCTCAGCAGATGCGGGAAGCGCCGCGCCTCGTCGGCGTGGGCGCGCGGGCCGTCGAAGGCCGACAGAGTGCGCTGGCCTTCCGTCATGTCGCGCACCGGCGCCGGCAATTCGAGCGCGGAGATCGCAGCCCCGGCCTTGCCCAGCTGGACTGCGGCGTCCTGCACGGCGGACAGGCCCTCGGGTGAAAGCTCGGACTTGTGATGGGTAAAGCAGACGGCGATGCGCGGCGGCTTGTCGAGCTTTTGGATGGGTACGTACGGCATCGCCATCAAGGCCGCGCGGAACAGGGCGATGTCCTCGACGCTGCGCGCGTAGGCGCCGATCGTGTCGAGCCACTCGGTGTTGGCCTTCATGCCGGCAATGGCGAAGTGGCCGTAACTCGGTTTGTAACCGACGATGCCGCAGAAGGCGGCGGGGCGGATCACCGAGCCGCCGGTCTGCGTGCCGGTTCCCAGCGTCACCTGGAAGTCGGCAACCGCGGCGGCCGAGCCCGACGAGGAGCCGCCCGGCGTGTGCGCGGGATTGTGCGGGTTCTTGGTCGGACCCGGGAAACGGTTGGCGAATTCCGTCGTCACGGTCTTGCCCAGCAGGATCGCGCCTTCGCCGCGCGCCAGCGCCACGGTCGCGGCATCGGCCAGCGGCTGATGGGTCTTGTAGATGGGCGAGCCGTAGGTCGTGGGCTGATCCCAGGAATCGATGATGTCCTTCACGCCCATCGGGATGCCGTGCAGCAGGCCCCGGCGTGGTCCGCGATCGAGCACCCTGGCGCGTTCCAGTGCAGCCTCGCGCGCCAGATGCGACCAGGCCAATACATCGGCGTCGCGCTGGTCGATACGGTCGAGATGGGCGCGCACGATCACTTCCGCGGTCACCGTCCCGGCATCGATCTTGTGGGCGAGCTCGGTGGCAGTGAGCGTATTCGGTGCAGCCATGGTCGGCGATGGAACAGCAAGAAACATGCCGCGTCTAGTCTTGCCGGACCGCGGGCCTCCAGGCCCGCATCATTATCATGAGCGGGCCTGGAGGCCCGCGGTCCGGCAGGAGCATGGCGCGCTTCCTGCTTCTCACGGCGAAACCATGGAGGTTTCGCATGCTCACGCGTCGTGCCGCTCTTCTCGCCAGCGCCGCCGTTCCGTTCGTTCGGCCGGCCCAGGCGCAGCAACCCTCGACCTTGCGCATCGCCATGACCCTGGCCGACATCCCGGTGACCGACGGCGCACCCGACCAGGGCACCGAGGGCATCCGCTTCATGGGCTACACGATGTACGACCCGCTGGTGATGTGGGACCTCTCGTCGGCGACCGAACCCGCCAAGCTGGTGCCCGGCCTCGCCACCAAATGGTACCAGGACCCCGCCGACCCGACGAAATGGATCTTCGAGCTGCGCCAGGGCGTGAAGTTCCATCATGGCGCGCCGTTCACGGCCGACGACGTGATCTTCAGCCTCGACCGCGTACTCGATGACAAATCGCCTTCCTTCGACCGGCTGGGCCGCAGCGTGCTGATCGCCGCCGTCTGGCCGCTGGTCGGCTATCGCAAGCTCGACGACTACAAGATCGAGCTGCAGACCAAGGGCGTCGACACGGTGATGCCGTCGCTGCTCAACCGCTTCACCATCGCCAGCGCCGACAATTTCGAGAAGGTCGGCAAAGACTGGCAGGCCTATCGCAAGCAGCCGTCGGGCACCGGGCCGTGGAAGATGAAGGCGTGGGCGCCGCGCGAGCGCGCCGAGCTCGAGCGCAACACCGACTACTGGAACAAGGACCGCATCCCCAAGACCGAGCGCATGGTCCTGCTGCCGCTGCCCGACGTCTCGACGCGCACGGCGGCGCTGCTGTCGGGACGGGTCGACTGGATCGAATCGCCGGCGCCCGATTCGCTCGACAAGCTCAGGGCCGGCGGCTGCAAGATCGAAACCAACGCCATCCCGCACATGTGGCCCTATACGCTCAGCATGCTGCCCGGGGCGCCGACGGCCGATATTCGCGTGCGCAAGGCGCTCAACCTCGCCGTCGACCGCGATGCCATGGTGAAGCTCCTGAACGGGCTTGCCGTGCCGGCCGTCGGCTGCGTGCCAACCGATCACCCGTGGTTCGGCACGCCCTCCTTCAAGATCAAGTACGATCCCGCCGAAGCCAGGAAGCTGATGGCGGCGGCCGGCTACGGGCCTGACAAGAAGCTCAAGATGAAGGTCGCGATCTCGACCTCGGGCTCGGGCCAGATGTATCCGCTGATCATGAACGAGTTCATCCAGCAGCAATTCGCCGAGATCGGCGTCGAGCTCGAGTTCCAGGTGATGGACTGGAACGCGCTCCTCAACATGATGCGCCAGGGCGCCAAGTCGGCGGAAGGGGCGCCCTATGGCGCGATCAACGTGAGCTGGAACACGATGGACCCGCACAACGCCTTCATGCGCTTCATCGACAGCCAGCAGATCCCGCCCAAGGGGTCGAACTGGGGCTACATCAACGACCCCGAATTCGACAAGCTCGCCAACGAAGCGCGCAGCACGTCGGACCCGAAGGACCTCGACAAGGTGCTGGCCAGGATCAACACCAAGATGGTCGACGACGCGGTGTTCGTCTGGTTCGTCCACGACGTGTGGCCCAACGCCATCTCGAGCAAGGTCAAGGGCTACGTGCATCCGAAGAGCTGGTACGTGGATTTCTCGCCGGTCACCGTGGGGTAGGCCGTACGCGCGAAGAAATGCCTCATCCTGAGGAGCGGTCCGCAGGACCGCGTCTCGAAGGATGGGAGCCAGTCTTGCTGTTGCCCACCCTTCGAGACGCGCGCTGCGCGCGCTCCTCAGGGTGAGGTCAGCTTTGATCCTGCGCGCCTCAAAGCCTCCCACACGCGGAGCGGGGTCGCCGGCATGTCGAGCGCCTCGACACCCGCGGGACGCAGCGCATCAAGAATGGCGGCCATCACCGTCTGCGGCGCTGCGATGCAGCCCGCCTGCCCCGAGCCCTTGACGCCCAGCGGATTGGCCGCGGTCGGCCGCTCGATCAGGGCGATGTCGAAGCCCGGCAGGTCGTCGGCGCGCGGCAACGCATAGTCCATCAACGAGCCGCTCAAAAGCTGGCCGGATTCAGGATCGTAGACCGTGTGCTCG
>DATHNU010001212.1:0-2106 GCA_035485695.1 Reyranella sp.
GACAATCCGCGCGCCTGATATCGGCGTCTGCGCCAGCGGCGTCGCGCTGGTCACGGCGGCGGTGTGGTTGATGGCGGCTGCGGTCGGTACCGTCACCGAGAACACCGAGCCGCCGCCGGCATTGGCGTCGATCGCAATGCCGTGGTTGAGCACGCGGGCGATGCGTTCGACGATCGACAGGCCAAGCCCCAGGCCGCGTGCGATCCGCGCGCCCTGCTCGAGGCGGTGAAACTCCTTGAAGATCTCGCCGCGCTTGACGATGGGGATGCCGACGCCGGTGTCGTAGATGCAGATCTGCAGCGACGGTCCGCGGCGGCGGCAGCCGACCAGCACGCGCCCGTGCGGGGTGTATTTGACGGCGTTGGAGATGAAATTCTGCAGCAGCCGCCGCAGCAGCGCCCGGTCGGACTGCACCGGCAGCGACGAGGGCACGAAGGTGAGCTCGAGGCCCTTGGCGCGCGCGATCGGCGCGAATTCGATTTCGAGCGAGCGCATCAGATCGCCCATCTTGAAATTCGAGATCGACGGCGTCATCGCGCCCGCGTCGAGCCGCGATATGTCGAGCAGCGCGCTCAGAATCTCCTCGATCGCCTCGAGCGAGTCGTCGATGTTCTCGACCAGGCGCGAATCCTCGCCGCCGGTCTGGCGCTCCACCAGGCTCGTCACGTAGAGCCGCGCCGCATTCAGCGGCTGCAGGATGTCGTGGCTGGCAGCCGCAAGGAAGCGCGTCTTGGAGATGTTGGCGTCCTCGGCCGTGCTCTTGGCGAGCGCCAGCTCCGAATTGAGGCGGGTGAGTTCCTCGGTGCGGTCGCGCACGCGCTTTTCCAGCGTCGCGTTGGCGCGCTCCAGCGCTTCGGCCGCCTCGATCGACGGCGTCACGTCGGTGAAGGTGACGACGAGGCCGCCGTCGGGCATGCGGTTGGAGCGCACCTCGATCACCATATGGCGGTCGGGCAGGCGTTCCAGATGCGGCTCGCCCTCGGTCGTGTAGGCGGCGAGCCGCCGGTTCATCTCGCCGTCGGCGGACCCGCCGTCTCTGGTTCCGGTTTGGCTGATCACGCCGATGAATTCGAGGATTTCCCGCAAGGGAATGCCGATCTGCACCAGATGCGGCGGCAGCCCCAGAAGCTCGCTGCATTGCTGGTTCGAGCAGATCAGCTGCAGCTCGGTGTCGAACACGGCAATGCCCTGCCGCACATGGTTCAGCGCGGTCTGCAGGATCTCGCGGTTGAAATGCATCGCGGCGTGTGAGTCGTCGAGCAGTTTCAGCGCGGCCTTGGCCGACACCGTGCGCTTGCGGAGCAGCAGCGACATCACCAGGCGCGAGGAGGCGGCGCCGATCGATGACGCAATCAGATGCTCGGCATGCTGCAGCAATTCGAAATCGGCGGGCGCGGCCGGATCGAGCCTGATATGGCGGGTCAAGGCAAAGGCCTCGAACGAGAGCCGTGCGCGCTCCGCCCCGATATATTGGGCGACCGTGCTCTCGATGTCCTGCACGGTGACGGTGGTGCGCCAGCGGCGGAAGCTCGGGGCGATCGGCGCGAGATCGCTGGGGACGAACAGGTCGCCCTGCACCCGCTCGATGGAGGAAGGCTGGCGCGCCAGCGACAGCACGACATAGGTCAACACGTTGAGCGACAGCGACCACAAGACGCCGTGCAGCAGCGGCGGCAGGTCGGCGCCGAACAGCGCCTGCGGCCGCAGCGCCTCGAGGCCGAGCGGCCCGTGCTGCAATAGCAGGATGCCGGCGGTGTTGCTGTCGAGGAATGACGGCATGAACAGCGTGTAGAACCACATCGCGAAGCCGGCCAGCATGCCGCCGATGGCGCCGCGTGCGGTGCCGCGCCGCCACAACAGGCCGCCGAAGAAGGCTGGCGCAAGCTGCGCGATCGCCGCAAACGACAGCAGTCCGATGGCCGCAAGCTGGGTATGGCCGAGCGCGCGATAATAGAAATAGGCCATCACCATGATGGCGAAGATGGCAAAGCGCCGCGTCTTCAGCAGGAAGTCGCCAAAGTCCTTGCCCTCGCGCGATTGCGGCGAGCGTTGCAGCACCAGCGGCACGATGATGTCATTCGACAGCATCACCGAAAGCGCGACGCA
>DATHNU010001213.1:0-11179 GCA_035485695.1 Reyranella sp.
GACTCGGCCAGGATCTGCGCAAACACCGTCTCATGGCCCTGGCCCTGGCTTTGCGTGCCGAGCCTGGCGACCAGCCGGTCGGGCTCGCCCTCGACCACGACATGTTCGTCGGCGACGCCGCCAGTGCCATGGAGATGGCAGGACAAGCCCAGGCCCCGGAGCATGCCGCGGGCCTCGCTGGCGACGCGTCGGTCGGCGAAGCCGGATTGGTCGGCTGCCTTCAGCGCGGTCTCGAACAGTTTTACGCAATCGGCGGCATCATAGGTGTAGCCGCTCGCCGACGCGTACGGCATCTCGTCGGCCTTGAGCAGGTTGAGGCGGCGCAGCTCGGCCGGCGTGCGGCCGGTCTCGTGGGCGGCGAGGTCGACCAGTCGTTCGAGCAGGAACAGCGCCTCGGGCTTGCCGGCGCCGCGGATGGCGTCGACCGGCACGGTGTTGGTGAAGGCGCAGTCGAAGTCAATACGAATCGCCGGGATGCGGTAGAGGCCGGAGATCACCTTGGCCAGTCCGGTCGTCGGGATGGTGGGCGCCACCATCGAGACATAGGCGCCGAAATTGGCCTGCGCCCTGACCCGCAGCCCGAGGAACTTTCCGCCGGCATCGAGCGCCAGCTCCGCGCTCGCCAAAAGGTCGCGCGCGTGGCTGTCGGACAGCGACAGCTCGGTGCGGTCGCTGGTCCAGCGCAGGCCGCGCTCGAGCTTGCGCGTCGCCCAGGCGATCAGGGTCGATTCGGCATAGATGGGGAATTTCGGGCCGAAGCCTCCGCCCACATCCTCAGTGATCAGCCGCAGTTTTTCCTTGGGAATGTTCAGCACGCGCTCGCACATCAGGCGATGCGGGACCTGCACGCCCTGCGATGCGAAGGTGACGGTGACGACCTCGTCGGCAGGGTCGTAGGCCGACCATGCCGCGCGCGTCTCCATGTAATGCACGATCTGGCGCGGCGAGCGGATGGCGAGCGACGTGACGTGCGCCGCTTTGGCAAAAGCCGCATCGGTCGCGGCGGCATCGCCCTTGGCCCAGCGGCACATCAGGTTGCCCGGCACGTCGTCGTGGACCAGCGGCGCATCCGGGGCCAGCGCCTGCGCCGCCGTGACCACGGCCGGCAGCGCCTCGTACCCGATCTCGAGCGCTTCGGCGGCGTCGCGCGCCTGGTCGAGCGCTTGCGCCACGATCATGGCGACGATGTCGCCGACATGGCGGACCTTGCCGACCGGCATCGCCAGATGCAACGGCTCGCGGTGGCGGTTGCCCGCCTCGTCCTTGATCTCGCTGATCGCCGGCAGATGGCCGAGCTTGTCGGCTACAAGATCGCCGGCGGTATAGATCGCCGTCACGCCAGGAGAGGCGAGCGCGGCGCTCTTGTCGATGCCGATCAGCCGCGCATGCGCATATGGCGAGCGCACGAACAGGACGGCGAGGGCATCCGATGGTGCGGTGTCGTCGGTGTAGCGCCCGCGCCCGGTCAGGAACCGCCGGTCCTCGCGGCGCAGGATCGATTGGCCGAGCTTGAGCGGAGCGTTCATTTCAAGGTCCAGCGATCATGTCATTGCCGGGAGCGCGCAGCCGCGCGCTCCCGGCAATGATCAAGCTGCGAGCGCGTCGCTGATCACTTTCAGGGCCGTGTCTATATCGGCGCGGTTGACGTCGAGATGGGTGACGGCGCGGATGCGCGTGGCCGTGTTGGCGCCGATGCCGACGCCGCGTTCCTTGCAGGTCTCGACCAGCTTGGCCGCCGTCCAGCCCGGCTTCTTGACCTCGAAGAAGACCAGGTTGGTCTCCATGCGCGGCACGTCGATCTCGATGCCCTTGATGTTGGCCAGGCCCTGGGAGAGGTGGCGCGCATTGTCGTGGTCCTCGGCCAGGCGATCCCAGTTGTGGTCGAGGGCGTAGAGCGCCGCTGCCGCGATGACGCCGGACTGCCGCATCGAGCCGCCCAGCATCTGCTTCTGGCGCCACGCCTCCTTGATGAAGTCCTTGGAGCCCGCGAGGCTCGCGCCGACCGGCGCGCCCAGGCCCTTGGTATAGTCGAGCCACAGCGAATCCACGCAGGCGGCGTAGTCGCTGGCCTTCACGCCGGACTTGACCGAGGCGTTGCACAGCCGGGCGCCGTCCATGTGCAGGGCGACGCCGGCGGCGCGCGCCACCTGGGCCACGCCTTGCATGGTGGCGAGCGGCCACACCGTGCCGAAGCCGCCGTTGGAGGTGTTCTCGATCGACACCAGCCGCGAGCGCGGGGCGTTGCGGCTGTTGGGATCGCGCAGCGCCGCCTTCACCTGATCGCCGGTGAACACGCCGTTGGGCCCTTCGATGGCCCGGATCATAACGCCGGAATTGGCCGCCGGTCCGCCGGTCTCGGCGTTGATGATGTGGGCCGTCCGGTCGGCGATCACCTCGTCGCCCAACCGGCAATGGACGCGGATGGCGGCCTGATTGGCCATCGTGCCGCTCGGCAGGAACAGCGCGTCTTCCTTGCCCAAAAGCTCGCAGACCCGTTCGCGCAGGCGGTTGACGGTGGGATCCTCCATCTTCTGCTCGTCGCCCACCTCGGCGTCGGCCATGGCCTTTCGCATGCCGGGCGAGGGCTTGCTCTTGGTGTCACTGTAAAGATCGATGAAACGGTTTTGCATGGCGTGTCGTGTTCTCCTGCGCCACCATAGATGACGGAAGAGACGGAGGAAACATGAGCCAGTTTGCGGCCCGGACCGTATCGGCGCTAATGCCGGCGCCGAAGTTCGAGGGCCGCTGGAGGTGACCTCAGGGCGCCGTCACCCGGTAGAGGGCCAGGGGATTGGTCCAGAACGCCTTGTGCGCCAGCTCCGCCCCGAGCGTCTTCTCCACGAGATCGATGTCGGCCGGTGCAAAGGGCCGCTTGGCGCGTGTCGACGGCATATCGGTGCCGAACGCCAGCGCGTCGGGATTGGCCCGGGCGATCCGCTCCAGCGCCTTGGGGACATCCATCTGAACGCGGCCGAAGCCGGTCGCCTTCACCTTGCAGCCGGCGGCGACCAGCTCGAGCAACACCGGCAGGCCCGCTTCGGTCATGCCGAGATGGTCGATGCTGAGCTGCGGCAGCGTCGAGAGCTTGCCGACGTGGGGCGCGAGGGTCGCGGCATCGGCGTAGATCTCGGCATGCCAGCCCGCGACCGCATGGCAGCGCATGGCGAGCGCCGCAATGTTGTCGACGCTCTCGATTCGGCCGCGGAACATGTTGAAGCGCACGGCGCGCACGCCGAGGGCGTCGAGCTTCGCGATCTCCGAGTCGGGATGGTCGTTGGGGATCTGCGTTACTCCCACCCAACCGGCGCCGAGCCGCGGCAGCACGTCCATCAGGTAAGTTTGGTCGTTGGCCTGGAAGGAGCCCGAGACGATCGCGCCAGCCTCGATGCCGAGCGGCTTCGCTTCGGTGAGATAGGCCTCGAGCGGGAAGGCCGGCGGCACGTAGCCCTGGTTGGCGACGATCGGAAAGCGATGGTCGATGATGTGGCAATGGCTGTCGAACAAGCGGCGCGGCCGGCCGTCAGGCATATTTCCCCCGTTGGTTCTTCCCACGATATAGTGCGGGACGAGGAAAGAGGCCCATGAAATTCACCTGGTTCCACCTGATGCCCTGGCCGCACATGCCGGACGACTTCCGCGAGAAGCATCGTTCGGTCTGGGTCGACCTGCCCAGCCGGATGTACGATCCCGAACTGGGCCACATCGCCTATCACCAGTATCTCGACCAGCTCGAATATGCCGAGCAGGTCGGTTTCGACGGCATCGGCGTCAACGAGCATCACGCCAATGCCTACGGCCTGATGCCGTCACCCAACATCATGGCGGCGACCTTGACGCGCCGCACGTCGAAGGCCGCCCTGGTCGTCCTGGGCAACTCGATCGCGCTCTACAATCCGCCGATCCGGGTGGCGGAGGAGTTCGCCATGCTCGACGTGCTGTCGGGCGGACGGCTGGTCGCCGGCTTCCCGGTCGGAACCTCGATGGACACCAACTACGCCTACGGCACGATTCCGGCCCTGACGCGCGAGAAATATGCCGAGGCGCACGATCTCATTCGCAAGGCCTGGGCGGCCGACGAGCCGTTCGCCTTCAACGGCCGCTACACCAAGCTGCGTTACGTCAATTGCTGGCCCAAGCCGATCCAGAAGCCGGCGCCGCCGATTTTCATTCCCGGTGGCGGCTCGGTCGAGACCTACGACTTCTGCATCGACAATACCTACTCCTACTCCTACCTGAGCTACTCCGGCTACCTGCGCGCCAAGCTCCTGATGGAGGGCTACTGGAAGCGCATCGAGGAGCGGAAGGTCGACCAATCGCCCTACCGCGCGGGCTTCGCCCAGGTGATCTGCGTCGCCGACACCGACGCCGAGGCCGAGAAGCTCTACGGCCCGCACGTGAACTACTTCTACAATCGCTGCCTGCACGTCTATCCGGGCTTCGCCGACGCGCCGGGCTATCGCACGGTGAAAACCATCCAGACCGGCGCGCTGTCGCAATTCACCCAAGCCGCGGCGCGCGACTATCCCAACATGTCCTGGAAGGACCTTCTGGACGGGCGCTACGTCGTCGCCGGTTCGCCCGAGACGGTGCGCCAGCAGATGGAGGAGCTGATCAAGACCTTGCGCGTCGGCAACGTCTTCTGCCTGCTGCATCTCGGCAACATGCCCAACGACAAGGTGCGCCATTCCACGCGCCTGTTCGCCGAAAAGGTGATGCCGCACCTGCGCAACATGTGGCCCGAGTGGAACAACCACGACGACCGTTTCTGGATGCACCCGATGCACGAGCCTGTGCCGCTGCGGGCTGCTGCTGAATGAAAACCCGCTTCCTCACGCTGAAGCCTTCGAAGGCGCGTATAGAAGTTGTTGAGGCCGGCCCATTGAAAAGTAAGGGTGGCCGCGACCTTCTCTACCTGCACGGCGCAGGAGGCCACATGCCGGCCGATCCGCTGATCACCGCACTGGCCACCAAGTACCGCGTCGTGGCGCCCTTGCTGCCGGGCTACGGCCAGTCGACGGGCGAGGACGGGCTGCGCGACATGCTCGACATCACCCTGCACACGCTCGACGTGCTGGAGGCGCTGAAACTCAAGAAACCCATCGTCGTCGGCCATTCGATGGGCGGCATGATCGCGGCCGAGATGGCGGCCATCGCCCGCACAGAGGTCACCAGGCTCTGCCTGCTGGCGCCGGCCGGCCTGTGGCTCGACGACCACCCGATCGCCGACATCTTTTCCAAGCTGCCCTATGAGCTGCCGGGCCTGCTGTTCCACGACGCCGAGGTGGGCCGGAAGCTCTTGGCCTCGGGCGGCAACATGGAGGATCCCGAGTTTCTGAAGCAGTTCCTGGTCATGAATGCGCGGCGGCTGGGCATGGCGGGCAAGATCCTGTTCCCGATCCCCGACCGCGGTCTGGCGCAGCGCCTGCACCGTATCACCGCCAGGACGTTGATCGTCTGGGGCCGCGAGGATGCGCTGATTCCGCCGATCTACGGCGATGCCTTCAAAAAGGCGATTTCGAAATCGAGGCTTGTGCGGATCGCCAGGGCCGGGCACGCGGTCGGGCAGGAAAAGCCCGCCGCCGTGCTCAAGGCGATCAGGGATCACTTCTAACGGGAGAGGCTTGCAATGATCAGGGTTGTTGTTCTCGGCGGCGCCATGGCCGGCCTGCTGTTCGCGGGCGCGGCCCAGGCACAGACGGCCGCCTACAACTGGACGGGTTACGGCGTCAACGTTGCCGGCAGCTCGAAGTGCCCGACCTACAAGATGGTGATCGACGTCACGGTCGAGGGCAACAGCGTCAAGGGCCTGTTCCAGCAGGAGGGCCGTCCGCAACGCCACTTCGAGGCGACCAAGGACGCCAGCGGCCTGTTCAAGGCCAAGGCCGATCTCGGCGGCAGCAGCTCGATGGACGTCAGCGGCTCGCTGAAGGACGGCGACAGCAAGGTGCTGCTCGACGGCTACTGCAAGTTCGGCGGACCGCTCACGAAGAAGTAGCCACCGCGAGGTCGATGCGCGCCAGGCAGCTTTGGCGCTGCAGGCTGTAGTTGGACCGGGTGCGCCAGCGCTCGCCGTTGGCGCGCACGGCCGACAGGCGGTCGACCCTGAAGCAGCGCCAATCGCCGCCGCGCGGCAAGCCGCCCGAGCTTTCGCCGGCGTACTGGAAGACGAAGACGTGCGGTGTGTCGTCGGTGCCGGCGCCCAGCGCATGCGGCGCGAAATGCCGGAGCAATCCCTCGTAGAGACCGCTGAGGCAGCGCCGTTTTTGAATGGCGTCGCGGAGAGTGGCTTCGATCATCGCTTCATGACCCTGGCAAGATCACGCCCTATGGTATCCCCTTCGGCGGCAGCTGTGTGATCGGAGGCATTCTTTCGTGATAACCAACGACAATTGGGGCTGGCGCGCGCGCATCGGGCTGTTCATCGTCGGCAACGAGGCCGTGCCGGAAGCCGAATGGTGGGCCATGGCGCCACCCGGCGTGTCGGTGCATGCGGCCCGCGTGACGGCGCGCGCACCCTGGGCGCGCTGGCGCGAGGACAGGAAAGGCGTCGAGCCCGAGGAGGATCTGCTGCGCGGCTGCCGCCAGTTCGCGGCCATGCGGCTCTCGGCGGTCGTCGTCGCCCACAGTTCGAGCAGCCTGTTGGGCGGCAAGGGCTGGGACGAGGCCACCGTGGCCCGCCTCTCGCCCGTACTCGGCGCCGGGGCGATCGTCACCACCAACGGTCTCGACACCCAGGCGGCGCTGCGGGCCTCGGGCGTGAGGCGGCCGTTTCTGGTCCTGCCGCCCTGGTTCAACGACCAAACGGTGTCCGCGGGCCTCAGCTACTACACCGATCAAGGCTTCGAACCGGCGGGCCATCTTCGCTACGATCCCGGCCGCAAGTGGCGCGAGCTGCCGCCATCCGAGCTTGTCGGCCAAGGCCTGGGCTTCGAGCAGGAAGTCGAACCGCTCTACGCGCAGATCAAGGCGGCGTGTCCGGCGGGCGCCGACGGCGTGCTGATCGCCGGGACCGGCTTTCGCTGCGTCGCCATCCTGGAGGCGCTCGAGCACGATCTGAAGCGACCGGTGCTGTCGGCGAACCAGGCGAGCCTCTGGCACTGCCTGCGCTCGGCCGCCGTCCGCACGCCAATCGCCGGCTACGGAAACCTGCTCCGGCTGTGATTCTTGCCGGACCGCAGGCCTCCAGCCCCGCTCATGTTCTTTCGGACGTAGAGCGCCCATGATATCATGAGCGGGCCTGGAGGCCTGCGGTCCGGCATGAGCTCTACCCCGCCAGCAGCGCGTCATATCCCTGGTCATTGAACTGCAGCAGGCAGAAGCCGTGGCCGAACGGATCGGCCAGCATGGCAATCCTTCCGTACGCCGTGTCCTTGGCCGCAGTCTCGAGCTTTGCGCCCGCGGCGACGGCTCGGGCGACGGCTTCGTCCACATCGTCGACGACGATGTCGGCATGAACCGGCGTCCAGTGTCTGCCATAGCGCCGCAAATCGCCACCCGCGCCCACCGTGCCCGCCTTCTTCGCCAGGAGATAGACCGCTGCAGGCCATCCCAGCAGCTCGACGAAGTCCGCGCCGAAGCGGCGGCCGACCCTGAGGTCGAAGGCCGCCGTGTAGAAGCGCACGCCCATCTCGATATCGGACACATCGATATTGAGCAGGAATGCCATGACAAGCCTCACGGGAAGAGTTGATCGCCGGTATTCTTCCACGCACGCGCAGCAGGCGCTCGCGATTTTCGGACTTTGTCGTAGCGCCACGCGGGCGAGGGCCGTTGTTCGACGAAGTAGGCGCCGGCCGGCGGGAGGGCTAACCTGCCCCGCCTGCCGTCGTATGGCGCAGCCGGGGAGCCGAAGATGAGATCCGCAAGCCTTGCCGTTGCCGTTCTCGCCGCAGCGGCGCTCCTGTCCGGCACGCCTCCGGCGATCGCCGCCGACGGGTTCGATCTGGTGGTGCTGGGCGCCCTGGGCGGCATCGAGGACGGCAACCTCAGCGCCTCGCTCATCCATCCGCACGGTGACGATCGCGCCGTCGCCTGCGACGCCGGCACTCTGGTGAACGGCCTGAGGGTCGCCGAGGAGAAGGGCGCGTTCGCGGGCATCACGGTGCCGGTCGATTCCGACCAAAGCCGGGTGGGGTACGTGCTCACCGCGAAGATCAAGGGCTACCTGATCAGCCATTCCCATCTCGACCACGTGGCCGGCTTGGTCATCGCCTCGCCCGACGACAGCCCGAAGCCGATCTACGCCCTGCCGTCGGTCACCGCCGACCTGGTCGAGACCTATTTCAACTGGAAGGCCTGGCCCAACCTTACCGATCGCGGAAAGGCGCCGCAGCTCAAGAAGTACACGATCGAGGATCTCACGCCCGGCATGGCGACACCGCTCAAGGATACGGCCATGACCGTGACCGCCTTTCCGCTGAGCCATGGCGGCATGGAATCGACGGCCTTCCTGCTCGAGAGCGACGGCGAGGGCATCCTGTGCTTCGGCGACACCGGGCCCGATGCGGTGCAGAAGGTCACGCGCCTGCACGACGTCTGGACGGCGGTGGCCGACCGGGTGAAGCAGAAGCGGCTGAAGGCCATCGTGATCGAATCGTCCTACACCAGCGACCGGCCGAACAGTCTGCTGTTCGGCCATTTGACGCCGCGCTGGCTGCTGGACTCGCTGCGCGATCTCGACCGCCAGACTGGCGGCAATGCACTCAAGGGCCTGCCGGTGGTCGTGAGCCACATCAAGTATTCACTGACGAAGGAACAGCCGCAGAAGCAGATGTTGCGGGAGCTGGAAGCCGGCAACGACCTCGGCGTCCGCTTCGTGATCCCCGAGCAGGGCAGCCGCTGGCACTTCCAGTGAGCGCTTTCGCGCCCGACGTCTATGCTCTTTCATCGCCGGGAGCGCGCCACGCCGTGGCGCTCATGGGCGGCCTGATTACACCGCACGGAGCTTGCCAAGGAAGCACCGCGTGTGCGTCCGCCTTCAGATATACCCGCCGCGGAAGCTGATCAGCGGGTCCTTGGTCCCGGCGCTGTAGCCCACGACCCGCCCCAGCGCGATCACCGTGCCATGGCGCTCGATCATCTCCTCGAGTTTGCAGTCGATCACGCCCACGGCATCGACCAGCGTCGGCGCGCCGGTCTCGAGTTCGCTCCAGTCGCCTGATTTGAACCGGTCGGCGCCCTTCAGCGTGCCGCCGCCGCCGAATTCCTTGGCGAGATCGTCGCGGCCCTTGGGCACGTAGTTGATCGCGAAATGGTTGCCCTGCCTGACCGCGGCCAGCGCCGAGGTCGTGAGCCCGATCGATACCAGCATCATGGGCGGGCTGGCGGAAAGATGCGTGGCCGACAGCGCCAGGAAGCCGGCAGGCCCGTCGGTCCCCCTGGCGGTCACGATGGCCACGCCGATCGCCCTGCATCCAATCGCCTTCCAGAAGGTCTTTGCGTCGATTTCGCCGTCCATGCCCGTGCTCCTCTGCTGCCGGCGCAGCTTATGCGAAAAGAGTGCCGGTTCGCTCTGCCCAGATGTCGCGTGCCGCATTGCCCGCGTCGCCCCGATCGGAATCGATCCCGTCCGGAGGCCTAGAAAACGCATCTCGAAACGCCTTGCTTCAAGAAGTACAAGGCCGGCACCCGGGAAATGGTCAAGTCCCTCAAGCTTGTCGACACTGTTCCCATCGTGCTTGGCGCGAAGCGAAATTAACCGGAGATTGGCATGACGAAGTTTGTGGCAAAGACACTTAGCGACCTGCACGACGCCCGGGAGGTCGCGATCCGGACCGAGAAGCATCCCGCGAGCGCGGTGCCGGTCTGGGTGGTGGTGGCGGACGACGAGGTCTTCGTGCGCTCGGCGTACGGCGCCAAGGGGCGCTGGTACAGGGACCTCGCGGCCGGCGGTGCCGCGACGCTGGAGTTCGCCGGACGCCGGCTGGCAGTGCGGGCGATCCCGGCCCATGAGCCCGCTGCGGTCGACGCGGTCAGCCGCGAATACCTGCGCAAGTACGGGCCAGGCCCCTACTCGGAGATGATGGTGAAGCCTGAAATCCTGCCAACGACGCTGCGGCTCGAACCAGGCTGAAAAGGACATCGACATGGAGATCAAGCGCAACGGCGTGCAGCCCTCCGGCAAGGGACCGGCCGATCGCTTCGCCGGCACCGTCCGCGTCGATCCGCTGTTCCAGGCGCACGATCCGGCGCGCCCCTGGGGCGCCTATGTCAGTATCCGATCTTCTAGTTCTTCGCTCCCCGCAATGACCTAGGCGCTTTCGGCGTTGGGCCAGGCGACCACCTGGCCGGACATGACCGACCGATTGCGGCCGAGCGACTTGGCGGCATAGAGCGCCCTGTCGGCCGCGGCGATGAGCGACGCGTGGTCGGCCGGGTTCTCGGCGCTCGGCCAGCCTGTCGCCCCGCCGAGGCTGATCGTCACGCATTTCGACGGCGGATTCGTCGCGTGGGGGATTCGCAGGCCGTGCAGCGCCTGGCGGATGCGCTCGCCCACCTGTTCGCAGCCTGCTGCGTCCGTGCCTGGCAGCAACAGGACGAACTCCTCGCCGCCGTAGCGGGCGGCGAGATCGGAGGGGCGCTGGGCCTGCCCGGCGATGATCCTGGCGACCGAGCCGAGGCACTCGTCGCCGGCCTGATGACCATGCTGGTCGTTGTATCTCTTGAAATGATCGACATCCATCAACAGCAGCGACAGCGCTGAGCCGTCACGGCTGGCACGCGCCCACTCGTCGCGCAGTGTCTCGTCGAAGTGGCGCCGGTTGGCGAGGCCCGTCAGCCCGTCCAGGCTCGCCAGGGCCTCGAGCTTTTGTTCGAGATCCTTGTGCTCCGTCATGTCCCGGGAAATCGCCACGACGCCGTCGATCCGGCCCGTCGCGGGGTCGCGCGTGGCGCGCAGCGCTGTCTCCAGCCAGATCTCGGCTTTTTGCCGGTGACGGGTACGGTAGATGATCCTGGTCTCCTCGATCTTGCCCTGCTTCAGGGCGGCGACGATCCGCTGCACGCGCGGCAGATCGTCGGCATTGACGCCGGCCAGGGCCGGCGTTCCCGTGAGTTGGTCGTCGGTCCAGCCCAGGACGCGCGCGCACGACGGGGAAACGTAGAGCAGGCGCTCATCGAGCCCGATGCGCATCACCATGTCGCTCGACTCTTCGGCGAGCAGCCGGAAGTCGGCCTCCTT
>DATHNU010001214.1:0-7762 GCA_035485695.1 Reyranella sp.
GCCGTGCCGAAGTGCTCCCCTCGGCTTGTGGCTCCGAAGGGGAATCGCTAGAAATTGTGGTATCAGGCGAGTCCAAACCACTGGCCATTGGGGTAGTTTATATGAAGTTCTCCTTCGATACCGCCGATGCCGCCGAAATCAAGGATCTGGCCGCCGGCCGGTTCGACGCCTCTTCGATCCTCTGACCCGGAGCGGGCACATGGGCAGCGACGGCACGATCCCGGCGCCTGACGGTTCGGGGCGGCAGGTCAAGGTCATCACGGTCGACGACGTCGTGGCCTACCTGAAGGCGCATCCGAATTTCTTCGAAAACCATGCCGAACTCGCCGAGGCGATGTCGCTGGTGCCGCGCGTCCAGGGCCCGGGCGTCATCGACATGCAGCAGGCGATCCTGAAGCGCTTGCGCTCCGAGATCGACCGCCTGAAGACCGAGCGCACCGAGATCATCGCCAACTCCAAGCAGAACCAGATCGTCCAGAACCGTATCCAGGCAGCGGTTATCAGCATCATCCAGGCGACAACTTTCGAGAAGATGATCCACGTCGTCACCCACGAGCTGCCTGAGCTTCTGGACGTCGATTTCATCACCCTCGCCATCGAGGCCAATGCCGACGCCCCCAAGCGGGTGCCGGTGCGCGGCGTCTATGTGCTGGCGCCGGGCGCCATCGATGCCGCCATTGGCCCCGACAAGCACGCCCGCCTGCGCTCCAGCATCGCCGGCGAAGAGGCATTCTTCGGCGACGTTGCCCGCTTCGTGAAGTCCGACGTGCTGATGCGGCTTCGCGTATCGACCGGCTCGCCCGACGGCGTGATGTGCTTCGGCTCGCGCGATCCCGAGGCGTTCGGACCCGAGCAGGCGACCGAGCTCCTGTTCTTCCTGGCCAAGGTGCTGGAGAACACCATCCGCGCCTGGCTCGACCTGCCGGAGTAGGCAGGCCATGCGCCTCGAGGCAGCGCGCGAGGCATGGCGGGACTGGCTGAAAAGCGAACGCAGGCTGGCCGGCCATACGCTGATTGCCTACGAGCACGACGTCGCGGTCTTTCTCGGCTTCATGACGACCTATCTGGGCGGTCCGCCGAGCTTGGAGGCGCTCGGTAAGCTGAAGCCCGCCGAGTTCCGCGCCTGGCTGGCCGAACGGGCGCGCCAGGGGCTCGCCCGCACCTCGACGGCCCGCGCCTTCTCCTCGGTACGGTCGTTCTTCAACTTCCTCGACAAGCGCGGGCTCGTGCATAACGCCAGCATCGGCGCCATCCAGACGCCCAAGCTGCCGCGCTCGATCCCCAAGGCGCTCTCCGAACGCGACATGGAGGATCTGCTCGACGCACTGTCCGAGCAGGAACGCGCGGACTGGCTCGACCTGCGCGATACGGCGATCCTGCTGCTGCTCTACGCGGCAGGCCTGCGCATCGGCGAAGCGCTGGGCCTCACCAAGGCGACCGTCGACGGGCTGTTGAAGGCGGGCCACGACACGCTGAGCGTCACCGGCAAGGGCAACAAGACCCGGCTTGTCCCGCTCCTGCCGCAGGCGCTGGATGCGCTGAAAGCCTATCGCGACGCCTGCCCGCACATGGCCGCCCTCGGCGCCGGCGAAGCGTTCTTCGTCGGCGCGCGCGGCGGCGCGCTCGATCCCGCCATCGTGCAGAAACGCATTCGCGAGATCCGCCGCGGGCTGGGTCTCGCCGAAAGCGTGACGCCGCACGCGCTGCGCCACTCCTTCGCCACGCACCTGCTGGGGGCGGGCGGCGATCTCAGGACGATCCAGGAACTTTTGGGCCACGCGTCGCTGTCGACGACCCAGCGCTACACCGACGTCGACGCCGCGCGCCTGACCGCCGTCTACCGTGCCGCGCATCCGCGGGCGAAAGGCTAGTTTCGCCCGCCTTTGCCCCAGAAGATGTCGTAGGCCCCATCGAAGGTAACGAACATCAGGCACGCGGTATCCTGGCAGGTGAACTGATGCGCCATGCCGCCCGCCATCGCGGCAAACCCGCCCGGCCCCAGCGTCGTCGTGGGATGGCCGGTCATCTCGGCAACGATCGTGCCGCTGACCATCAGGACTTGCTCCTGGGCGGTGTGCGAATGCCAAGGCACCACACAGCCCGACGGCGCCTTCAGGATCAAGGTCGAAGGACCGGTCGCGGGATTGCCCGTCTCGACCGCCGACGACAGGCATTTCACGTCGGCGTCCGGCAGGAACTGCACGGATGAAAGCGGTCGCAGGGTGCCAGCCGCCAGGCCTTGAGCCAGGGCAGATCCGCCAGCAACGATCGCGAGACAACCGATCAAAGGCCAACCGAGCCGGGACTTCACGGCGGTGGCCAAAACCGGAAATCGACTAGGCGTTGGGTTTCGGCAGGGTGGTGGGCGAGATCCGGAGGATCTTGTACCCTTGCTGCTCGAGCTTGACCGCCTCGGCTTCCGCTTCCGTCAGACTGGAATAGCCGATGCCGATCTGGTTCTTCGTGGTCGGGTGTTCTGTCCAGACCATGTGCTTGCCGAAAACATCTTTTGTCATGGGCGCATTATATCGACCTTGGCGCGCGGACGCGACCGCAATCGGGACGTCGCAAATCGTTCACGGGCCGAGCGTCTTTGCCAGGAAAGCCTTCACGTCGACGACAAACGCCTTCCACGCCGCCTCGTTGGCGCCGTAATGCGCGCCGCAGCAGCCGCCTGGCTTGCTGCGATTGCCGACGCCGTCGAGATAGCGCACCGGCAAGCCGAGCGCGTCGAAGCTGTGATACGCGCCCTCGTAGATGTGCGTCTCGATCAGATCGCGGCCCTGCACGATTCGATCGAGCACCGCCTTGCATTGCGCTACCGGCGTCCAGTCGTCGAGTGCCGCCATGGCGATCAGCGTCGGCTGGCGGACGGTGAGCTTGGCGCCCAGCGGATCGGCCAGCGCGCAATCCGGATAGACCAGGATCGCCGCGCGTGCCGGTGTCGGCGCTGTCGTGTCGGAACCGGGCGCTAGCGCGCGCAGCATGGCGACGCCCCCGCCATAGGAATAGCCCATGAAAGCCAGTCGCCTGGCATCGACAAAGTTTTGCTTGCCGAGCCAGGCCAGCGCCGCGTCGATGTCGTGCGCGCGCGCTTCGGCGGCCGCCTGGGTCGGCCAGTTGCGGCCACAGACGTCCTTGAGCCCGCGGGCGGAGAAACTGTCGACCACCAGCGCGACATAGCCCCAGCTCTTCAGAAGCTCGGCCATGCGTGTGTTGTTGACGCCGACGCCGCCGCAGCCATGAAAGATCGCGACTGCCGGCAGGGGCTGCGGCGATGCCGGACGATAGAGCTGGGCGGTGAGCTGGAGAGTGCGGCCGGCCTGCTCGACGGGCACGCGCACGGCTTGGGCCAGAACCGGGCCGGCGCAGAAAAGCCAAAGAAGAACGCTCAGGAAGCCACGCACGGGCGTCAGCGTAGAACATATTCCGACTGGATGGACGCCCATCTTTGCTGGGGGGGCGCGCCACTCCAGTGGCGCGTCTTTTCATGCTCATTTGGACCGTGGGCGTACCGCCCGCTCACGGTCATGAGCGGGCGGGGACGCCCGCGGTCCGGAAGAGCATGACGCGCCACTGGAGCGGCGCGCGCCCAGCAATGATTCTAACCGATCACTCGGCGGCGATCGGCGGTCCTGTCGGAACAAGATGCTTGCCGTCGAAGGTCAGCATCTGGAGCTTGTTGAAGAGGTTGTAGTTCTCCGGCGTCGTGCCGGCGGCGATGCCCGGACGCAGCATCGCCACCTTCACATCCTTGAGACTCGCCGCCTGGGCCATCACGCATTTGCGCGTCACGTCGGCGCCACAGCGCTTCAGCATCTCGACCATGAGCTGCCCCTCGACATAGGCCGCCACATGCAGGGCGTCGAACCTGTCGCCGCTGGGATAATACTTTTCCATCCAGCGCAGGTAGGCCTGCACGTCCGGATCGGCCTGCAGATCGGGATCCGACGGATCGACGAAGACGGATGACGAGACCGCGCCAGTCGATGCCTCGATGCCGGCGGGGATGTAGGTCCGAGTGATCGAGGCGGCGGGAAAGGCGATCAACGACAGCGGCCGCCAGCCGAGGTCGTGCGCCTTGCGCAGGGCCTGCACGGTCTGCTTCTGCGTCGCCACGATCAGCAGCACGTCGGCGCCGCTGCCGCGCAGGCTGATGACCTGCGATTCGACAGTCGGATCGGTGAGCTCGAAGCTCTGCTCGCCCACGATCATCGACTTGGCGCGATCGCCCAGCCCCTCCTTGAGGCCACTGAGATACTCCTTACCGAAGTCGTCGTTCTGGTAGAGGATCGCCACCTTGCCCTGCGGCCGGACAGCCAGGATGTGCTTGGCGAAGGCGCGCACCTCGGTCTCGTAGTTGGGCAGGCCCGACAGCGACCACGGGAAATTCTTCGGATCGTTGAATTTGGAGATGCCGCTTTGCAGCAGGAGCTGCGGGATCCTGCGGTCGTTGAGGTATTTGCGCACGGCCATGTTGGTCGACGTACCGACCGGCGCGAACATCAGCAGCACACCCTCCGCTTCCACGAGCTTGCGCGTCTGCTCGACGGTCCTGGGCGGACTGAAGCCGTCGTCGGCGGTCAAAAGCGTGATCTTGCGGCCGTTGATGCCGCCCGCCTCGTTAACCATGGCGAAGTAGGCGACCGAGGCGCGACCGAACGTGCCGTAGGCCGAGACCGGGCCGCTGTAGGGCGCGGTCTGCCCCAGCCTGATCTCGCCGTCGCTGACGCCAGGGTCGTATTTTGCTTGGGCGTTCGGCGATGACGCAATCGCGAGCCAGAGGAACGTAACGCCAAACGCGCGAGCAAGCCTGATCATGGTTGTTGCTTCCTCCAGCCGTCTTTCTGGGCCGGCGGCGCGGCCAGCGAGGTCTCGAGCTCGGCCAGCAGCGTCAGCAGTTCGTCAACACGCTCGCGACCGAACCGGCGGCCGATCTCGCGATGGATGCCGTCGAGGAGGGGCGCGGCGCGCGTCACCGTCGCCGATCCCTTGGGCGACAGCGACAGCAGGCTTTGGCGGGAATCGTCGCTGCCCGGACGGCGTCTGACATAGCCGCCCGCCTCGAGGTCCTTCAGGATGCGCGACAGGCTGGGCGCCAACAGGTAGCTGCGGCGCGCCAGGCTCGTGGCGTCGGTCTCGCCGTCAAGATAGAGGACGCGGATCACGCGCCACTGCTGTTCGGTGATGCCCCCCTTGCGATGGTGCGGCCGGAAATACGCCATCACCGCCTCGCGCGCCCGCAGGAGCGCGATCGGCAGCGACTGCCGGTCGTCCATGATCTCGGCGTGCGGAAAACGCGCGACAGGCTTGCGGTCGTTCACGTCGGCTGCTCAGCCATCGACGACGAAATTGCCCGCCTCGAAGACCACGGGCGGCGCCGCGGCGTCGAAGCTCACGCCCATCGGATCCTCGCCGCGCTCGACCACACCCACCTGGCGATGCAGCAGGCGCCGCAGCATGACCACGCCCTGGTCGCTGGTCGCGAGATGCTCATCGGAGTGAAACGCGATCGTTCCCTGGCCGATCTGCGCTTCCCAGTCGCCGGGCGCCGCGCGCCGCTCCTCCGGCGTCATGTCGCGCCATTTGCGACCGGTTGCCGCGCCCGCCCCTTTGGGCAGGAACACGCCCTTCTCGCGCACGCGGCCCGCCGTGTAGATCCGGTAGTGGCCGTCGTCGATCGGCAAGGTCCAGCCAATGCTTTCGACGCGGCCGTAGCCTCCGACGAACGGGTTGGGCACGACGCGCAGCGTCGGCAGCGCGACCTCGGTCGTGCGCTGCATGAGCTTTCCGTCCGCCAGGGTACGCGTCGAGAAGGCTTTTACACCGCGCTCGGTATAGTCCCATGTGACCTTCGGCATCTGGTTCATCACTTCGGTGAACTGCGTGCCACTGAAGTTCCCGTGCAGAATGGGGACGTGATAGGTGTCCAGCACGTTCTCGAAATGTTGGAGCCAGTTGCAGGCCGCGATGGCGTCGCCGCCGCTGCCGATGCTGGTGTCATCGGCGTCCAGAAATTCGCCCTCGTCGAGGACTTCGAGGCATTCGTAGCGCGGCAGCACCGGTTTCTTCTCGGGCGGCCCCATGTAGGCGAAGATCAGGCCGTATTGTTCGCGCACCGGGTACCAGGGCTGACGCACACGGTCGCGGAAGCGGCCACCCTCCGGTTCGCACGGTTGCTCCAGGCAGCGGCCTTCGACGTCGAACAGCCAGCCGTGATAGCAGCAGCGTATGCCGCGTTCCTCGACCTTGCCGTAGTAGAGCGTGGTGCCGCGATGCGCGCAGCGTGCGTGCACCAGTCCTGGCCGGCCGGTCTTGTCGCGGAACAGGATCAGGTCCTCCCCAAGCACCCTGACCTCGCGCGGCGTCGCCGTGGCATGCGACGCCAGTCCGACGGGATGCCAGTAGCGGCGCAACAGGTTGCCCATCGGCGTGGCCGGACCGACCTCGGTCAAGGCCGCGAGGTAAGTCGGAGCCTTGCGGCCGAAGCCCGTGCCAACGTCGAGTTGGCGGGCGGGGGCATGATCGTTCACGGCGTTCCTCCGTCTACTCTGCGGCGTCCTGCAGCTCGCGACTGGCGGCGAATGTCACGGTCGGCGCTTGTTCGTCGAAACTCACGCCCGCGGGGTCGCGTCCCTGGGCGACCAGCTCCACTTGCTGGCGCAGGAACTGGCGCAGCAGGGCGATGCCGCGGTCGCTTTCGACCAGATGCTCCTCGGAATGAAAAGTGATGGCGCCCTGGCCGGTCTGTGCCTCGAAGTCACCCGGAAAGCGCTGGTGCTCCTCCGGCGAGAGCTCTTCCCACAGCTTGCCGCCCTGGCGCGAGCGCATGCGCCGCAATTGGCCCTTCTCGCGGACGCGGCCTGCTACGTAGATGCGAAAACGCGTGTCGTCGATGGGCAAGGTCCAGCCGATCGATTCGACACGGCCGACCAGGCTTGCCCCGGCGACACCGGCGCGCGGATTGGGCACGACGCGCAAGGTCGGCAGCGCCACCTCTGCCGAGCCGCGCATCACGGTGCCGTCGGCGAGGCGACGCGTCGATGATGCCCGGACGCCGAGCGGCGTGCGCTCGAACCGCACCTCGTCCGGCATGCGCGCCATCATCTCCGAGAATTGCGGCCCGCTGTGCGTGCCATGCAGGACGACGACATGATAGGGATCGACGACATTCTCGAAATGCTGCAGCCAGTTGCAGGGCACGATCTGCGGGCCGCCGCTGCCGATGCTGCTGTCGTCGGCATCAATGAACTCGCCCACATCGAGAACTTCGAGGCATTCGTAGCGCGGCAGCACCGACTTCTTCTCGGGCGGTCCCATGTAGGCGAAGACCAGCCCGTAAAGTTCCTGCACGGGATACCAAGGCTGGCGCACGCGGTCGCGGAACATGCCGCTTTCGGGCTCGCAAGGCTGTTCGAGGCAACGACCTTCGACGTCGAACAGCCAGCCGTGATAGCAGCAGCGGATGCCGCGCTCCTCGACCTTGCCGTAGTAAAGCGTGGTGCCGCGATGCGCACAGCGGGCCTGCACCAGGCCCGGCCGGCCGGTCTTGTCACGGAACAGGATCAGGTCTTCCCCAAGCACCCGCACCTCGCGTGGCGTCTCGGTGGCATGCGAGCCCAGCCCGACCGGATGCCAGTAGCGGCGCAACAGCTCGCCCATCGGCGTGCCGCGACCGACTTCGGTGAGCTTGGCGTTGTAGGTCGGCTCTTGCAGCGTATAGGCAGTCGTCATCATTCGACCCCACTCATTCGACGCGGGC
>DATHNU010001215.1:0-2279 GCA_035485695.1 Reyranella sp.
CACCGACAAGATCCACCTGCTGTTCAACAATGCCGGCATCGGCGGCGGCGGCAGCATGATCGTGCATGACCGTGACGAATGGGAGCGCACCTTCAACGTCTGCTGGTTCGGCGTCTATTACGGCACACGCGCCTTCCTGCCGATGCTGCTCAAGGCCGACCGCGGTCACATCATCAACACCAGCAGCGTCAACGGCTTCTGGGCCTCCGTCGGCCCCACCATCCCGCATACCGCCTACAGCGCCGCCAAGTTCGCGGTGAAGGGCTTTAGCGAGGCGCTGCAGACCGACCTCCGCATCAACTCGCCGCATATCAAGTGCTCGGTCGTCATGCCGGGCCATATCGGCACGTCGATCATCAAAAACTCGCGCAAAGTCCAGAGCGGCAACGAGTCGGACACGATGAACGCCAAGGAAATCGCCCAGATGCGCGCCCGCGTGGCCTCGATGGGCGTCGACGTGGCCAACCTGTCGGACGACGACATCGCCAAGCTCGCCGAAGAGCGGGCCCGGCGCTTCGTCGAGGACGCGCCGACCAGCGCGGCCCAGGCCGCCAGGATCATCCTCGACGGCGTCAAGGCAGATCGCTGGCGCATCCTGGTCGGCGCCGACGCCGAACGCATCGACCAGCGGGTCCGCGAGACGCCGGAGCGGGCCTACGACCTCGACTTCTTCGACAGTTTCGCCAAGGAAGTAGACTGGAAAGTGGGCCGCTGATCCTGCCGCAAGGTGGGAACCACCCCTTTCGCCGCTCGTTTCCCTGGTTTGATCTCGGGAAAGGACTGGCGTCATGAACAAGGCAACATCGCGACGCGCGCTTCTGCATGTGGGCGGCCTTTCGGGCTTCGTAGCGACCAGCGGCTTGGCTTTGCCGGCCGTCGCCCGCGAGTCCAAGAAGACGGGCGCCGAAGAGACGGCGTTCCCGCCCGAGCAGCTGATGCGTGGCCATGCCGTGCTCGCGCGCGTGCTGCTGATTTATGAAGGCGGCATGCGGCGTATGGGCCAGGGCGAGGACATCGATCCCGCGGTCTATAGCCAGGCCGCCGAGATCACCAAGGCCTTCATCCATGACCACCAGGAGAAGATGGAGGAGGAGCTGGTGTTCACCTGCTTCAAGAAAGGCGGTCGCATGGTCGAGCTGGTGGGCGTGCTCGCCAACCAGCATGCCGCCGGCCGCAAGCTCACCGAGCGCATTCTGGCGGCCGCGCCGCAGGCCCGCAATCGCGAGCCGCGCGAGGCGATGGGCAAGGACGTCCAGGCCCTGATCGCCATGTATCGTCCGCACATGGCGCGCGAGGCGACCGACCTCTTCCCCGCCCTGCGCCAGCTCATGACCGCCGACGAATATGCCGCCATGGCCGACGAGATGGACAAGCGCGAGCGCCAGGCGTTCGGCGCCGACGGCTTCGAGAAGACCGTCAAGAAGGTCGCCGAGGTCGAAAAGGTGATCGGCATCGAAGACATCGACGTCTTCACGCCGAAGAGCTGATCCGGAGCGTGGACCTCCAGGTCCGCATCATCGTCATGAGCGGACCTAGAGGTCCGCGCTCCGCCTACCCTCGATAATGGCACGACACCCAGTGCCCCGGACGGCTTTCGCGCAGCTCGGGCACGCGCTGGGCGCAGTCGGGGCGGGCGATCGGGCATCTGGTGTGGAAGTGGCAGCCCGACGGCGGGCGGATCGGGTTGGGCACGTCGCCCTGCAGCATGATGCGCTTGCGCTTCACCGTGGGATCAGGGATCGGCACGGCCGAGAGCAACGCCTCGCTGTAGGGATGCAGCGGGCTGTCGTAGAGATCGCGCGCCGGGGCGATCTCGACCACGCGGCCGAGATACATCACCGCAATGCGGGTCGAGATGTGCTCGACCACGCTGAGATCGTGGGCGATGAAGAGATAGGTGAGGCCGAACTGCTCCTGCAGATCCTCCAGAAGGTTGATCACCTGCGCCTGGATCGACACGTCGAGCGCCGATACAGGCTCGTCGCACACGATCAGCTTGGGCTCGACGGCGAGCGCGCGGGCGATACCGATCCTCTGGCGCTGGCCGCCGGAGAATTCGTGCGGGAAGCGGCGCATATGGTCGGCCTGCAGGCCCACCGTCTCGAGCAGCTGGACGACCCGGTCCTCGAGCGCACGCTGCGACTTCGCCAGATCGTGGATGATCAGCGCCTCGCCGACGATGGCGCCCACGGTGAGCCTGGGGTTCAGCGAGGCATAGGGATCCTGGAAGATGATCTGCATGTCGCGTCGGAGCGCGCGCAGCGCCGTGCCGTTCATCT
>DATHNU010001216.1:0-3217 GCA_035485695.1 Reyranella sp.
CGTCCACATCTTGCCGCCGTTGATCACCCAGTCGCCGCCGACCCGACGGGCGTTGGTCTTGATCGAGGCCACGTCCGACCCGGCGCCGGTCTCCGACACGCCGAGGCAGGCGACATAGTCGCCGCTGATCGAAGGCGCCAAGAATTCCTGGCGCAGCTCGTCGCTGCCGTAGCGGGCGAGGGCAGGGGTCGCCATCGAGATCTGCACGCCGGTCGCCATGGGAATCGAACCACCATTCACCAGCCCGAGAGACTCCGAGCAGATCATGGCGTAGGAGAAATCAAGGCCCGAGCCGCCGAACTGCACCGGCTTGTCGACGCCCAAAAGGCCTGCGTCGCCCATCTTCTTGAACAGCTCATGGGCCGGGAAGATGCCGGCCTTCTCCCATTCGTCGACATGCGGATTGATCTCGCGGTCGATCAGCGTCTTCCAGGTCTGGCGCAGCGCTTCGTGTTCGGGGGTGAACTTCATCTCTACATCCTCGCGACGCCGAAGGTGATTGGATTGAGCGGCCGCACGATCGATTCGCGGGCGATCGAGAGGGTGAAGGCCAGGATGCGGCGCGTGTCGCGCGGGTCGATGATGCCGTCGTCCCACAGATGCGCGGTGCCGTAGAGCGCCGTCGATTCGCGGTCGAACTGCTCGACGATGTCCTTGAACATCTTGTCGATCTGTTCCCTGGGCGGCTCCTTGCCCTCGCGCAGGAACTTCTGCTCGGTCACGGTCTTCATCACGCCGGCGGCCTGCTCGCCGCCCATGACGGCGGTGCGGCTGTTGGGCCAGGCGAAGATGAAGCGCGGATCGTAGGCGCGACCGCACATGCCGTAATTGCCGGCGCCGAAGGAGCCGCCGATCACGACCGTGATCTGCGGCACCGTGGCATTGGCCACCGCCTGGATCATCTTGGAGCCGTGCTTGACGATGCCGCCACGCTCGGCCTCGGTGCCCACCATGTAGCCCGTGGTGTTCTGCAGGTAGACGATGGCCGTGCCCTGCTGGCAGCAGAGCTGGATGAACTGCGCGGCCTTGACCGAGCCCTTGGTGGTGATCGGCCCGTTATTGCCGATGAAGGCCACCGGCTCGCCCTCGAGCTCGGCCCAGCCGCAGATCGTCTGCTGGTCGTAGAGGCCCTTGAACTCGAGGAAGTCCGAGCCGTCGGCCAGGCGGGCGATCACTTCGCGGACGTCGTAGGGATCCTTGTAGGACGGTGGGACGACGCCGCAAAGCTCGTCGATGTCGTAGAGCGGCTCCTTGAACGATCTGTGCGGGCGCGGCGGCAGCTTGTCGTTCCAGTGCCACCGGGCGATCACCTCGCGCGCCATGCGGATGCCGTCGGCATCGTTCTCGGCCATCCATTCGGCGACGCCCGACACGGTGGCGTGCATCTCGGCGCCGCCCAGTTCCTCGTCGGTGGCGATCTCGCCTGTGGCAGCCTTCAAGAGCGGCGGGCCGGCCAAAAACACCTTGGCCTGGTTGCGCACCATGATGACGTAGTCGGAGAGGCCCGGCAGGTAGGCGCCGCCCGCGGTCGAGGAGCCGTGCACCACGGTGACCTGCGGGATGCCGCGTGCCGACATGCGCGCCTGGTTGGCAAAGCCGCGGCCGCCCGGCACGAAGATCTCGGCCTGGTACAAGAGGTTGGCGCCGCCCGATTCGACCAGGTGCACCAGGGGCAGCTTGTTCTCCATGACCACCTGCTGCACGCGCTGGCCCTTGCGCTGGCCGGAGGGCGCCACGGTGCCGCCCTTGATGGCGCTGTTGGAGGCCGAGACGACGCAGCGCACGCCCTCGACATAACCGATGCCCGCGACCGAGCCGCCGCCCGCGCTCGAGCCGTCCTTGTCGTCGTGCATGCGGTAGCCCGCCAGCGGCATCAGCTCGAGGAAGGGGGCGCCGCGGTCGAGCAGCAGGGCGATGCGCTCGCGCGGCATGAGTTGCTTGCGCTTGGCGAAGCGCGCGCGCGACTTCTCCGAGGTCGCCTGCACGCTCGCCTCGGCCTCGCGGAACTCGGCGATGGCCAAAAGCATCTTCTCGCGATTGCGCTTGTAGTCGCAGCCGTTGCGGTCGACCTGGCTTTCGAGGATCGGCATGGTCTTTCAGCCGCCCAGCACTTTGGGCGTCTTGGCGAGATGGAAGCCGTTGAAGGGCTCGGAGCGATCGGCTTTCGGCAGATCGATCGAGCGGTTGGCGAGCGGCACGCCGCCGTCGATGCGGATCTCGGTGCCGGTGATGTAGGCCGAGGCGTCGCTCAGCAGGAAGCAGACTGCGGCCGAGACCTCGCTCTCGGTGCCCAGCCTGCCGAGCGGGCAGTAGCCCTTGAGCTTGGGGATCTGTTCCTTGAACTCGCCCTGGTAGGTGTCCATGCCGGAGGAAGCGATCCAGCCCGGCGACACCGCATTCACCCGCACGCCGGCGTGGGCCCATTCGTAGGCCAGCGTCATGCTGAGGTTGACCATGCCGGCTCGCGCCGCGCCGGTGTGGGCCATGTTGGGAAAGCCGTTCCTCATGTCGGCCGCCATGTTCACGATCGAGCCGCCGTGCCTTTCCATCGATTGGGTAAAGGCCTCGCGGCTGACGATGAAGCCGCCGGTGAGGTTGTTGCGCACGACCACGTCGAAGCCCTTGGCGCTGAGTGTGGCGGCAGGCGAGGGGAATTGGCCGCCGGCATTGTTGAACAGGCCATGGATCCGGCCACGGCCGGCGACGACTTTGGCGATCGCTTCCTTGACCTGCGGCTCCTCGCGGATGTCGAAGGCGTGGCTCTCGCACGAACCGCCCGACGCCTCGATCTCCGCTTTCACCGTGGCGAGCTTGTCGGGCTTGCGGCCGGTGATCACGACATGTGCGCCCAGGGCGGCGATCTCGTGCGCCGTGCAGCGGCCGATGCCGCTGCCGCCGCCGGTGACGATGACGGTCTGGCCCTCAAACAGCCCCGGTTTGAAGACCGAGCGGTACGACATGTTTCCTCCGGCGACCTGAACGGCCGTTTATCGGCCTCTATTTGACGTTTACGTAAAGGTCAAGTAATCCCCGGGGACCATCGGCCGACGGGAGAAGCTTCGCCATGACCTTGCAGGAACTCACCGCGAAAATGAAGGAAGGCGCCTCGAAGAAGTCGGCCTTCGGCAACACCGTGAAATTCGCCACCGACCAGGGCGTGGTCTACATCGACGGCAACCAGAACCCGCCGGACGTGACCAACGACGACAAGGCGGCC
>DATHNU010001217.1:0-2577 GCA_035485695.1 Reyranella sp.
GAGGGCCTCTACGCCGTTTACGATCTGGGCGGCGGCACGTTCGATTTTTCGTTGCTGCGGCTGGAGAAGGGCGTCTTCCAGGTTCTGGCGACCGGCGGCGACAGCGCGCTGGGCGGCGACGATTTCGACCGCGCCGTCGCCGAGCGCCTGCTGGGCGAGCGCAAGAAGGACGGACTCGGCGACCAGGTCGACGAGGCCGCGGTGAAGACCGCCCTGGCGCTCGGCCGCCAGATGAAGGAGCAGCTCTCCGATCGCGACCAGACGTCGGGCCGGCTTGAGATCGCCGGTGTACCGTCGTTCCATGCGCTCTCCCGTGCCGAATTCGAGGCGATGATCGCGGCGTACATCGCGCGCACGCTCGACATCGCGCGCAACGTGCTGGTCGATGCCGACATCAAGCCGGCCGACGTACAGGGCGTCGTGCTGGTCGGCGGCTCGACGCGCGTGCCGCTGGTGCGCGCCGAGGTCGCCGGCATGATCGGCAAGCCCGCGCTCACCGACATCGATCCCGACGAAGTCGTGGCGCTGGGTGCGGCGCTGCAGGCCGAGGCGCTGACCGGCGGCAGCGACACGCTGTTGCTCGACGTCACGCCGCTGTCACTCGGCCTCGAGACCATGGGCGGCATCGTCGAGAAGGTCGTGCCGCGCAACACGCCGATTCCGGTGCAGCTCGCGCAGGATTTCACCACCTACCAGGATGGCCAGACCGCCATGGCGATCCATGTCGTGCAGGGCGAGCGCGAGATGGTGGCCGACTGCCGCAGCCTGGCGCGCTTCGAGCTGTCCGGCATTCCGCCCATGACGGCGGGCGCCGCGCGCATCCGCGTCAGCTTTGCGGTCGACGCCGACGGGCTGCTCACCGTGTCGGCCGAGGAACGCACGACCGGCGTGGCGCAGCGCATCGAGGTCAAGCCGTCCTATGGCCTCAGCCACGACGACATGGCCGACATGCTCTACGACAGTCTGGAGAATGCCGAGGCCGACATGACGCAGCGCCTGCTGACCGAGGCCCGGGTCGAAGCCAGGCGCAGCCTGCTGGCGCTCGAGGCGGCGCTCGCCAAGGACGGCGGGCTGCTGAACGCGGAAGAGCGCGCGGCGATCGGCGCTGGACGCAACCGCCTCGAAGGTGCGATTGCCGGCGACAGCCGCGACGAGATCAATGCCGCCGCCGAGGCGCTGGAGGCGCTCAGCAAGCCCTTCGCCGAGCGGCGCATGGACCGCGGCATCCGCGAAGCGCTGTCGGGTTTGTCGGTCAAGGAATTGGAAAGCCGGGTGGGCGAGTGACGAGGTCGTTCTGAATGCCGAAGATGACGTTCATTCTGAAGGATGGGTCGCGCAAGGAAGTGGAGGCGCCGTTGGGCCTTTCCGTGCTCGAAATCGCCCATCGCAACCATGTCGAGATCGAGGGTGCCTGCGAGGGCTCGCTGGCCTGCTCGACCTGCCACGTCGTCGTCGAGAAGGATTGGTTCGACAAGCTGGCGCCGGCCAGCGAGGACGAGGAGGACATGCTCGATCTGGCGTTTGGCCTGACCCATACCTCGCGGCTGGGCTGCCAGATCCGCATGAGCGAGGCGCTCGACGGGCTGGTCGTCAAGCTGCCGGCGGCGACCCGCAACATGATGGTCGACAAGTAGGAGAGGGCGATGGCGCGCAAGCTCCGCTGGACTGACGTTCACGATATCGCGATTGAGCTCGAGGAGCGTCACCCCGAGATCGACAACGTCAACCTGCGTTTCACCGACCTGCACCGCTGGGTGCTGGAACTGCCCGATTTCGAGGACGAGCCTGGCCGCTCCAACGAGAAGATCCTGGAGGCGATACAAGCCGCCTGGATCGAAGAGCGCGACTAGCCCGATGCCCCATTTTGGTCGAAAATGGACTCGTATAGCGATACCTGGGAGGGTGTCATGAGGGGCTATCGGATCCGGTTTTCGCTGCTGCCACTGCTGTTGGCGGCAAGCCTGACGGCCTGTGCGTCCAACGGGGTGCAGCCGGGCATTGTCTATACGTCGTCTGCGCCGCCGGCGAGCGGCCAGGGCTATCCTTCAAACTATCCTGCGAATGGCCAGGTCCAGCCGAATGGCCCTGTTCCGGCCAGCGCCCCTGCCCAAGGCAGCAATCCCTACCCGGCGCCCGGCGTGACCGGCGACGCGGGGCGGGTCGTCTCGATCCGCGAAGTCGGACTGGCGGGGGCCGGCGGTGGCGGCGGTGGTATGGGCGGCAACGGTCCTCTCCTGGGCGGCCTGCTGGGCGCGGGCGCGGGCGCCACGATCGGCGCCGTCACCAGCCACACGCTGGGTGGCGGCATCGTCGGCGCCGTGATCGGCCTGGTGGGCGGCGCCATTGCCGGCAGCATCGCCAGCGGCAATTACGGCTCCGGCGGCCCGGGCGGCGGTTACGGTGGCCGCGGCATCGAGGTTACGGTGCAGCGCGACGATGGCCAGCAGGTCACCGTGGCCCAGCGCGACGATGGTGATATCCAGCTGGGTGACAGGGTGCAGGTCGTGCAGAACAGTCGGGGCGTGGCGCAGGTCGTGCGCGACACCTCGCGCGCCCCGGACTGACGCGGCACGTTTG
>DATHNU010001218.1:0-7720 GCA_035485695.1 Reyranella sp.
AGATGGGGCTCGCCTTCGCAGGAGGCTGGGAAGCGACACGACACGATATTGCGTAAATGGGCCTCTGAACGATCGGGAATTCTTTCGTACCGTATAGGGCCCCCAGAAATTGGGGAGACAGCGCAAAGGGGCAATCTGAGCGGTCCGTCGGGGTGTGCGGCATAGGCCGAGGGCGGCCGGCGGCAGGTCGAGACGGCGGCTTGCCGCGCGCTTTCCGGATGCGATGGCGGGACATGAACGTCGAGCCTCCTCGCGCGAGAGTCGGCAGACATACGCCACAACATTGCTCAGGCCTGCCAAGGGGCCTGCGAGACTGGGCGACAGGATCACGTGGGAGGTGGCCGGAGCAAACGGGAAAGCCCGTTTGCTACCCAATACCGGTAAACTGCGGCGCTCAATGCGGCCTGTCCAATTGAGGACAGACATCTTGCTTCGGGCGGGGCTACGTTCCCCGGATGGCGAAGGAAACTGCCCTTAGCAAAACCGAATTGACTGCACTCGCAGCGGTTGATGGCAGTTCAGCACAGCCCAGAATGCCGCCTGAAATCAAATCGCGCCTGATGGGTCTATACTTGATCGAACGCCGGGAGTGGCCCAACGGCCCCCTTTGGCGAACTCCCAAAGGCGACCGCCGCGCGAAGGCCAGGAGGTAGTTCCCCAGCCCGTCGACAGGCCAAACAGCCTTCGCTGAGTTGCTCTTAATGCCGGAAACTTCCCGGAGTGGAGCGCCAGGGGCTTGTCGCCGAGACCGTCACTTGCCGCATTCCTTGGCGTGCGACGTATCGATTTCCCGATCGATGACGACGTTGTGGCTGAGCACGCTCAGGAAGGGTTTTGCGCCCGTGTAGCCGCCAGCGGGATTCTTTGCGTTCACGGTCCCGCAGACGTACCACGCGTAGCGGACACCGGCCCTGCGCTTGCCCATGTTCACGATGCTGGGCTCGGAGTCGAACGTGTAGATCGCCCCCTCCGAATGGGCGAGGGTGCGAGCCAGGTCGGCTTTGACCCTGTCCTGATAGTCATCGGCCAGAGGGCCGATCGGCGTGGCATATCTGGATTCGTTCGGGTCGGAAGGCGCGCAGCCGGACGCCAGAAAAGCCAGGAAGCACAAGAAGCCCGTCGTGCGGATCATTCGATCCCTCCCGGCGACCTCTTATTGTTGGGGCGGAGGCTGGAGCATACGCCTGGTCGCCTGTCTCCTATGATAGCGGGCGAACCTGACGCCAATCTTAAGCCACGGCAGCGCCGCAACTAGGGAATCCGCATGATCAAGTCCGGCAGCGACCATATTGCGAGCTTGCGCGACGATCGCGCCGTCTACCTCCATGGCAAACGAGTGGACGATGTCACCCTCCATCCCGCCTATGCGAACTCGGTGAAATCGATCGGCCGGCTCTTCGACTTCCCGTCTCAACATCCGGAATTGATGACCTTCGTCGCCGATTCAGGCGACCGCGCCAATCGCATCTGGCAGCTTCCGGAAAGCTACGGGGACCTGTGCGATCGCCGGAAAGCTCTGGAGGCCTGGAACGGTTTGCACAACGGCTTCATGGGGCGCGCGCCCGACCATGTGGCCTCGTGCCTCTCCGGCATGTACATGGGGCTCGATGTCTTCGAGGCCTATGATGGCGCGCGGGCCAAGGCGCTCGCCGACTATTACCATTACGCCCGCGATCACGACCTCTACCTGACCTATGTCATCATCAATCCGCAGGCCGACCGCCCGACGAGCGCCAGCCGGCAAAAGGACGAGTTCCTCGCCGCCGGCGTCGTCGATCGAGACGCTTCGGGCGTGACGGTGCGCGGCGCCAAGATGCTGGCGACCGGCGGCATTCTGGCCAACGAGGTCTTCGTCACCTGCATCCAGCCGCTTCAGCCGGGCGACGAGAAGCACGCCCTGTCGTTCGCCATACCGATGAACACCAAGGGCCTGAAGATCCTGTCGCGCAAGTCATACGAGGAGGAGGCGCGCAGCGTTTTCGACAACCCGCTGTCGAGTCGCTTCGACGAGAACGACGCCGTCCTGTTCTTCGACGACGTCAAGGTGCCGTGGGAACGGGTCTTCGTCATCGACAGCCTCGAGATGTGCCAGAGGCAATTCCATGAGACGCCGGCGCACGTCTACCAGAACTACCAGGCGATGGTGCGGCTGTCCGTGAAGTTCCGTTTCCTGCTGGGCATCGCGCACCGCATCACCGAGGTCAACGGCACGATCGGCTTCCCCCAGGTCCGCGAGACGCTGGGGCAATTGGCGGCCGAGGCCGGCATGGTCGACGCGTTCGTGGCGGCCATGGAGGCAAAAGGCACGCGGCAGGGGCGGTACTTCGTCCCCGATCGCCACACGCTCTACGCCGCGCTGACGCTGACCCAGAAATTGTACGCCACGGTGCTCAACACCCTGCGCGAGCTGGCGGGCGGCGGCATGATCATGCTGCCTTCGTCCCTGGACGACTTTCGCAATCCCGAGATCGCTGCCCTGATCGGGAAAACGCAGCAATCGCCGGCGGCGAACGCGACGGAACGGGTGAAGTTCTACAAGCTTGCCTGGGATGCGGTGGGCTCCGAGTTCGCCTCGCGCCACGCCCAGTACGAGATGTTCTATTCCGGCGCTAGCTTCGTGACGTCAGGGCACTCCTATCGCACCTATGACTGGCCGGCCGCCGCGCGGGCCCTTGATGATATGCTCAAAAGCTACGATCTGGCGGATGAGCTCGATCGCGCCGCCGTTTCGCAATAGTCCGCGACTTGCATAGACTTTGCAGGGAAGTGCCCCGTGGTCCCGACAATCGCAAACACAAAACACAAGAGGCTCAGGATGAGGCATCCAACACGGCGGGCGGTTCTCGCCTCGGCAGCTGGATTGCCGGCTCTTTCAGGCTTGTCGCGGCTTGCCGCCGCCCAGGCGCCGCGGCGCGGCGGCACGCTGCGCGTTTCGGTCGACCAGGCGGCGAGCGTCATCCATCCGCTGCGCACGCGGGTCAATCCCGAGCACATGATCGCCGAGCTCTGCTACAGTAACCTGACGACGCTCACGACCGACATGAAGCCGCTGCCCGACCTCGCCGAGTCGTGGTCGTCGAACGCCGATTTCACCGAGTGGACGTTCAAGCTGCGCAAGGGCGCACGCTTCAGCGACGGCTCGGCCTGCACCGCCAAGGATGTCGTGGCGACCTATGGGGCGATTCTCGATCCCAAGACCGCCTCGCCGGCCCGTTCGATCGTCTCGGTGATCAAGGAAACGGCGGCGGTCGACGACGAGACGGTGCGGTTCCGCCTGCACACACCCTTCGTCGACCTGCCGGCGACGGTGGCCTACAACGCGACACGCATCATTCCCGCCGCCATCGCCCATGGCGATCTCGGCCGGCTGTCGCGCGAGTCGATCGGCACGGGGCCGTTCAAGCTCGTCTTCTACGAGCCCGACCGGCTGATCGCGGTGGCGCGAAACGAGCACTATTTCATTCCCGAGCAGCCCTACCTCGACCGCATCGAGATCCGCGTCTATCCCGACCCATCGGCTGAAACCTCGGCCCTGCTGTCGGGCGACAACGACCTGATGGTGATCACGGCGCAGAGCGAGTTCCCCAGGCTCAAGGGCTTGCGCGGCATCGACGCCATGCAGGTGCCGTCCGGGCAGTTCCTCAACGTCAACATGGCGTGCGACCAAAAACCCTTCAACGACCCGCGCATGCGCAAGGCGCTGTCGCTCTGCGTCGACCGTGAAGCGCTGGTCGGCTTCGTCGCCCTCGATGCCGGCAAGCCGGGCCAGGACGTGCCGGTGAATTCGATCTACCAGTTCTACAAGAAGGAGACGCCCAAGAAGCAGGATATCGCCGAGGCCAAGCGGCTGCTCGCCGCCGCCGGCTATCCCGACGGCATCGACCTCACCCTGGTTGCCTCCGACAACCCGGGCACGCGCACCCAGCTCGCCGTCGCCATGCGCGAGATGGCCAAGCCTGCCGGCTTCCGAATCACCGTCCAGACGATGCCGCACGCGGCTTATCTCGACCAGGTCTGGAAAAAGGGGCCGTTCTACATCGGCATCTACAATACCCAGCAGACGGTCGATGGCGTGTTCACGCTGCTCTACACCTCCGATGCGGCCTGGAACGAGACGCGCTGGAACAACGCCGAGTTCGACAAGCTCGTGGCCGAGGGCCGCCAGACCAGCGACGAGGCCAGGCGCACCGAGATCTACGGCAAGGCGCAGGACATGATGTACGAGGCGACGCCCTCGATCATTCCGATCTTCTTCGATCTTCTGGGCGGCAAGCGGTCCTACGTGCAGGGCTACGGGCTGCATCCGCGCGGTCATATCTTCCGCTTCGAACGCACCTGGCTGGGTGAAGGCGCGCCGAAGCGGGGCTGAGCGGTGTCGATCGCCTGGCTGCTGCGACGGCTGATGACCGTCCTCTATACGTTGCTGATCGTGTCGATCGTGGTGTTCGGGCTGACCCAGCTGCTGCCGGCCGATGCCGCGGTGACCCTGCTGGGCGAGAACGCCACGCCCGAGGCGTTGGCCGCAGTGCGCCTGCGGCTCGGCCTCAACGACCCGGCGTGGCTGCAATACTGGCACTGGCTGTCCGGCCTGCTGCGCGGCGATTTCGGCAGCTCGATGCGCACCGATCAGCCCGTCGGGCCGACGATGTTCGTCGCGCTCAGCCGTTCACTGCTGCTGGGCGGCCTGTCGATCATGGTCATGCTGGTGGTGGCCATTCCGCTCGGCATGCTGGCTGCGCTGCGTCGCGGCAAGGCGGCCGACGTCGTTTCGGGCCTCGTTTCGTATCTCGGCGTCTCGCTGCCGGAATTCGTCACCGCGACCCTGTTGTTGATCGTCGTCGCCGACCAGTTCCAACTCCTGCCGGCGACCGGCTATGTCGCGCCGTCCGAGAACCTGGCCGACAGCATTCGGCACCTGATCCTGCCGGTGGCGACGGTGTCGCTGATCCTGGTCGCGCATGTCTCACGCATGGTCCGTTCCGAGACGATCGACGTGCTGAACAGCGACTATATCCGCGCCGCCCGGCTGAAGGGCCTGCCGCCCCGCACCGTGCTGATGCGCCATGTCCTGCGCAATGCATTGCTGCCCACCATCACCATCGTCGCCCTCGATGTCGGCTACCTGCTGGGTGGCATCATCGTCGTCGAGGAGATCTTTGCGATTCCCGGCATCGGCCGGCAATTGATCGTCGCCATCACCACGCGCGACCTGCCGTCGATCCAGGCCGGGGCCATGATCATGGCCGGCACCTATGCCATCGCCAATACGCTGGCCGACATGGCCTACTCGATGATCGACAAGCGCATCCGCTATGACTGACACGCTGCGCCGGCTGATGCGCACTCCGCAGGGCGTGCTGGGCAGTCTTCTCCTGGTGGGGCTTGTCCTCGCCTGCCTCCTCGGCGGGGCAGCGGCTCCCTACCAGCCGGAGGCCATGGACTTCGCCGGCCGGTTCGCGGCACCCGGCGTAAAACACTGGTTCGGCGCCGACCAGCTCGGACGCGACGTGCTGAGCAGGCTCCTGGTCGGCGCGCGCTCGACCATACCGCTGGCCGTCGCCGCCACCTTTTCGGGCGCGGCGGTCGGCGCCTGCGTCGGCACGTTGTCGGCCTATCTCGGCGGCTGGTGGGACGAGGCCATCACGCGCACCATCGACGCCGTGATGGCGGTGCCGCACCTGCTGCTGGCGCTGATCCTGGTCAGCACGCTCGGCAAGGGCAGCCTGAACGCCGCTTTCGCCATCGCGATTTCGGTCGTGCCCAGCATGGCGCGCGTGACCCGCTCAGTGGCGCTGGCCGTCCGCCAGCAGGAATACGTCAAGGCGGCGATCGCCCGCGGCGAGAGCGGCAGCTGGATCGTGCTGCGCGAGATGTTGCCCAACGTCGCCGCCCCCGTGATCATCGAGGCGACGATCCGCGTCGCCTTCGCCGTCATGCTGTTCGCCACGCTGTCCTTCCTCGGGCTGGGCGCCCAGCCGCCGGCCTCGGAGTGGGGGTTGATGGTATCGGAGGCGCGCCGCTTCATGCATCAGGCGCCGTGGGTGATCGTGGCGCCGTCGCTTGCCATCGCCGCGACGGCGATCTGCTTCAATCTGCTGGGCGACGGTTTGCGCGACGCGCTGAACCCGCGGGACGAGCGATGAGCGCGGCGCTCGAAATCCGCGATTACGCGCTCGACTACGTGACAAGAGGCGGCACGCAGCGCGTGCTGCAGGCCATCGATCTCGCGATCGAGGCCGGCGAGGTGGTGGGGCTGGTGGGTGAATCGGGTTCGGGCAAGACCTCGCTCGCCTGGGCGATCATGCGGCATTTGCCGGCCAATGCGCGCGAAGCGCCGGCCGGCCGCATCCGCCTCGGCGACACCGATCTGCGTGCGGCCTCGGCGAAGGCGCTGGAGACGATCCGCGGCCGGCGCATGAGCATGGTCTTCCAGGACCCGTCGACGGCGCTCAATCCGACCCTGACGATCGGCCGTCAGGTCACCGAGGTCCTGGTCCGCCACCGCGGACTCTCGGAAAGGGAAGCGTGGCGGGAGGCGATCCAGGCGCTGGAGCATGTCGACCTCAGGCAGCCTGAAGCGCTGATGCGCCGCTATCCGCACCAGGCATCGGGCGGCGAGAAGCAACGCATCGGTATCGCCACGGCCTTCGCCTGCCGGCCCGAACTCATCATCTTCGACGAACCCACGACCGCGCTCGACGTCATCACCGGGGCCCGAATCCTGGAACTGTTTGGCCGCCTGCGCGAGGAGACCGGCGTCGCCGGGCTCTATATCTCGCATGACCTTGCGCTGGTCTCGCGAGTCGCCGATCGGGTCGCCATCCTGGAAAAGGGCGCGATCGTCGAGGAGGCGCCGAGCGCCACGATCTTCCGCCATCCGCTGCACGACTATACGCGCCGGCTCGTGGCCGCTGTGCCGCGGCCGGAGCGGCGGCTTGTGTCCGACCAGGTCGCGAACGACGCGCTGCTGAGCGCCACGAATATCGCCGTTCGCTACCAGCGCAAGCGGCTGTTTCGGCCAGCACCCCGGCCGGCGACCGCCGACATCGCCATCGACGTGCGGCGGGGCGAGATTCTGGGAATCGTGGGCGAGTCGGGCTCCGGCAAGTCATCGATCGCCCGCGCCTTGACCGGCCTTGCCGACTATACCGGCAGCATCGCCCTGGAGGGGCGGCGCATCGACTCGGCGGGCGACATGGACCGTGCCTATCGCCGCGCGGTGCAGATCGTGTTCCAGCACCCGGATTCCTCGCTCAATCCGCGCCAGACGGTGGCTGACATCCTGGCGCGCCCGCTGCGGCTCTACGGCGGCGACGTTTCGACCATCCCGTCGCTGCTCGAGGACGTCCGGCTGCCGGCCGACTATGCCCGACGCTATCCGCACCAGCTCTCGGGCGGCGAAAAGCAGAGGGTGGCGATCGCGCGGGCGTTCGCGGCCAAGCCCGACATCATCATATGCGACGAGATCACGGCACCATTAGATGTTTCCGTGCAGGCGTCGGTCGTCGAGCTGCTGCTGCGGCTGCGCGCGGCGAACGGCACCGCCTACATGTTCATCACCCACGATCTCAACCTGGTACAGCAGGTCGCCCATCGCATCGCCGTCATGCGCAACGGCGAAATCGTCGATCTTTTGGGCATCGAGGATCTGCGCTCGGGTAATGTGCATCCCTATACACGCGAGTTGATCGCAGCTTCGCCGGCGCCCGTCGGCTGATCG
>DATHNU010001219.1:0-3771 GCA_035485695.1 Reyranella sp.
CCGGCGAATGCGCCATCCTGCCCAACGTCTCGGTGGTGCTGGGCGAGACCGAATCGATCGCGCGCGAGCGCGCCGACTATCTCGACAGCCTGATCGACCCCGAGCTCAACCGGGCGGCCACCTCGAGCAATCTCGGCGCCGACATCACCAAGCTGAAGGAAGGCGTCACGCTTTCGGCCCTGCAGGGCAATCAGGGCATGCAGGGCTCGGAGGACGTGCTGAAGCAGCATATGAAGGCGCAGGGCCTCACCTTCGCCCAGGTCGCCGAGAATCGCGGCCGCAAGCGCGAGCTGGTGGGTACACCCGAGATGGTGGCCGACCGATTGCAGGAGATCTTCGAGTCCGGCGCGTGTGACGGTTTCGTCGTCTCGCCGGTCAATCATCCCGGCATGTTCGAGCAGTTCTGCCGCAGCGTCGTGCCTGAGCTGCAGCGCCGCTGCCTGTTCCGCAAGGATTATACCGGCCGCACCTTGCGCGAGAATCTGAGGAGCTGAGGCAAATAGGCTATCGCATATGGTGAATGCTGAATATTTCCCGTCGTCCCGACCAAGGCCCGAAGGGCCGCGTGGAGGGACCTTGCTTCCACAATAGGCCGCTTGTCGTGGAGAGAAGGTCTCTCCGCTCGGGCCTGCGGCCCTCGGTCGAGACGACGGAATCACCCTATGCAATATCCCTGCTGAGCGAGAGGAGAGACCGACATGAGCATGACGACACGCCGCACCGTACTGGCCAGAGCAGCGGGCGCTGCGGCCGCCGCGGCGCTGCCGCTCGGCGCCCGCGCGCAAGGGGCAATGGATCTCAAGGGCACCACCGTCGTGTTCGCGAGCTGGGGCGGCGCCTACCAGGATGCCGAGAAGGTGGCGTATTGCGAGCCCTTCGAAAAGGCGTCCGGCGCCAAGGTGGTGCAGGACGGCCCGATGAACGTCGCCAAGTTCCGCGCCATGGCGTCGAGCGGCACGCCCGACTGGGATGTGGTCGACGTCACCGGCGGCTTCCTCGAGGTCGCGGCCAAGGACGGGCTGCTCGAGAAGATCGATCCCAAGCTCGTCACCTTGAGCCGCATCGATCCGCGCTTCGTCCACGACTACGGCGTCGGCTGCATCGTCTGGTCGTACAATCTCGGCTACAGCACGACGGCGTTCCCCAATGGTGCGCCCACCACCTGGGCCGACCTGTTCGACCTCAAGAAGTTCCCCGGCAAGCGCACCGTCCTCGACCAGCCGGTCGCGTCGCTCGAAGTCGCCTTGCTGGCCGATGGCGTGGCGCCCGACAAGCTCTATCCGCTCGACGTCGACCGTGCCTTCAAGAAGCTCGACGCGATCAAGGGCCAGACAGTGTTCTGGTCGACCAACTCGCAGAGCCAGCAGCTCTTCGTCGACCGCGAGGTCGTGGCCGGCATCATCCTCAACGGTCGTGTCTATGACGCCGCCCAGAAGGGCGCCAAGATCGCGCTGTCGTGGGAGCAGAACATCCAGGCCGTCGATTACCTGGTGGTGCCCAAGGGCAGCAAGAACCGCGACGCCGCCATGCGCCTGATCGACACCATGACCGTGGCCGCGAACCAGGCCAAGGTCGCCGACCTGATCGCCTACTCGCCGACCAACATCGAGGCCTACAAGACGATCGACCCCAAGCTCGAGCCCTGGCTGTGCACGACGCCGGAGAACACCAAGAAGGGCTTCATCATGAGCCAGCTCTACTGGCGCGATCACCTGAAGGAGCTCACGGAGCGCTGGACGGCGTGGAAGATCGCGTGACGTCTTCTCCATGAAGGGTGTGAACGGCGCTGCCTGGCTGATCCTGCCGGCCGCGCTGGTGCTCGCCGTCGCCTTCCTTTTCCCGGTGGGCTGGCTGCTGTCGCGCGCCTTCACCTTTCCTGAGCCAGGCCTGCAGAATTTCGCGCTGCTGTGGGAGCGGCCTGTCTACCTGCGCGTGATGATGAACACGCTGATCATCAGCGCTATCGTCACGCCGGTCACGGTGCTGCTCGCCTTTCCGGTGGCGCATCTCATGGCGCACGGCTCGGCGCGGCTGCGGCGCTGGCTGATCTTCCTGGTGCTGGTGCCGTTCTGGACTAGCCTGCTGGTGCGCGCCTTTGCCACCGCGATCCTGCTGCAGCGCCATGGCGTCGTTAACTCGTTCCTGATCGGCTTCGGTTTCATCGAGGAACCGCTGCCGCTGCTCTACAACATGACCGGCCTGCTGGCGGGCTGCGTGCAGGTGCTGCTGCCGTTCGTGATCTTTCCGCTCTATTCGTCGATGGCGCGCATCGACCCCGGTTACATGCGGGCCGCCGCCACCCTGGGCGCCCCGCCGGTGCGCGCCTTCCTGCGCGTCTACCTGCCGCTGACCTTGTCCGGCCTGATCACGGGCGCCACGCTCGTGTTCATCAGCACGCTCGGCTACTACATCATTCCGGCCCTGCTGGGCGGCGCGCGCCAGCAGATGATCGCCCAGCTCATCCAGGATCAGATCGCCACCTTCGGCAACTGGGGCGTCGCCGGCGCGCTGTCGCTGGTGCTGCTGGCGATCACCGGCGCCATGGTGGCGCTGCTGCAATTCACGGTCGGCCTCCGGGAGATCGCGCGGTGAGGGCCGACGGCATGACGCCGTGGCGCCTGCTGCGCGGCACGCTGGTGGTCATGGTGGCCGTCTTCCTGCTGGCGCCGCTGGCCGTCGTGGTGATCATCTCGTTCAGCTCGGCACCCTTCCTTCAATTTCCGCCGCCAGGCTTTTCGCTGCGCTGGTATGCCGTGCTGTTCTCGACGCCCGCGTGGACCAACGCGCTGTGGGTAAGCGTCCAGCTCATGGTGCCGTCGTCTATCCTGGCGACCGTCCTGGGCACCGCGGCGTCCCTGGGGCTGGTGCGCGGGCGCGTGCCGGGCGCTGCCTTCATCACCGCCTGCCTGATGCTGCCGATCATCGTGCCGGGCATGATCACGGCGGCGGCCTTGTTCGGCATCTATCGCGGCCTCGGCCTCAACGGTACGCTGACCGGCCTGATCATCGGCCACACCGTGCTGAACATCCCCTATGTCGTGGCCACGGTGTCGTCGGCGCTGCGCGTGCAGGATGCGCAGCTCGAGCAGGCGGCCGCCACCCTGGGCGCGCCGCCCTGGGCCACGTTCCGCCACGTCACCCTGCCGCTGATCATGCCGGCGGTGCTGTCGTCGCTGCTGATCGCGATGATCCTGTCGTTCGACGAGCTGATCGTCTCGCTGTTCGTGAGCTCGGCGCGCGTGCGGCCGGTGGCGGTGCAGATGTGGTCGAACCTTTTGGGCGACTTCGATCCGACGATCGCGGCGATCGCCTCGGTGTGCTTCCTGTTCGCGCTGCTGGTGATGGCGGCCGACCTGGCATTGCGCCCCGGCCGCAGCCCGCGGATCGGCTGATGGCGAGCGCCGTCCTCGAGCTCGCGGGGGTGCGCAAGCGCTACGACTCGCTGGTGGCGGTCGACGATCTCGATCTCACCCTCGAGGCCGGCGAGTTCCTGACCCTGCTCGGCCCGTCAGGCTCGGGCAAGACCACGACCCTGATGATGGTGGCAGGCCTGCAGCAGCCCGACGCCGGCCGCATCGCCCTGAACGGCGTTTCGGTCGCCAACCTGCCGCCCTATCGCCGTGACGTCGGCATGGTGTTCCAGAACTACGCGCTGTTCCCGCACATGACGGTCCGGCGTAACGTCGCGTTTCCCCTGGAGATGCGCGGGACGCAAGCGGCCGAGATCGCGCGCCTGGTCGACGAGGCGCTGGCGCTGGTCAGGCTGCCCGA
>DATHNU010001220.1:0-6981 GCA_035485695.1 Reyranella sp.
CCCGCCTCAAGCGCGGGTCGAAGGGCGGCATGAGCGGCGGCGCCGACTACAAGCCCGTGCCGCCGGGCAGCCTCTACCTGAAGCCGTCGGAATGGGACCGGCTGCTGAAAGGCCATGCGGTGGCCCAGCTCACGAGCTTCGACGCCGGCCCGGACGCGCCGAACGCCATCGATCTCGGCGGCCGCCGCCACGAGGGCTTCGCTCAGGCACGCACGGCGCAGGGCGTGAACCTGTTCGACAAGGTGGCCGAGCACGTCAAGGCCGCCAACAGGGCCGGCCGTCGGGTCGTGGTCGCGGGCTACACCGACGGCTCGGCCAACCGCCTGCAGCATCTCCTGCAGGAGCATGGCGCCACGACGCCGGTCCCCGTGCCCGATTACGCGACCGTGCTCGGCCTGCCGATGGGCGCGGTCGGCGTCGCGGTGTGGTCGCTCGAGCATGGCTTCATCCTCGATGGTCTGGAAGTCATCGGCGAGGAGGATATTTTAGGCGATCGCCTGTCGCGTCCCGCCAAGAAGCGCCGCCCCTCGGAGCGCTTCATCGCCGAGGCGGCGGCGCTGAGCGACGGCGACCTGGTGGTGCATCGCGAGCACGGCGTCGGCCGCTACGAGGGCCTGGTGACCTTGGAGATCCAGAACGCGCGGCACGACTGCCTGCGCCTCACCTACGAAGGCGGCGACAAGCTCTTCGTGCCGGTCGAGAACATCGATGTGCTGAGCCGCTACGGCGCGGGCGACGAGGCGGCCCAGCTCGACCGCCTGGGCGGCGTCGCCTGGCAGTCGCGCAAGGCGCGGCTCAAGCAGCGCATCGCCGACATGGCCGACCGGCTGATCAAGATCGCGGCCGAACGCGCCATCCGCCGCGGCGAGACGATGAGCCCGCCCGACGGCCTCTACGAGGAGTTCTGCGCCCGCTTCCCCTATGCCGAGACCGACGACCAGCTGCAGGCCATTTCCGACGTGCTGGAGGACATGTCCTCGGGCAAGCCGATGGACCGGCTGATCTGCGGCGATGTCGGCTTCGGCAAGACCGAGGTGGCGTTGCGCGCGGCCTTCGTCGCCGCCCTCTCGGGCAAGCAGGTGGCGGTGATCGGTCCGACGACCCTCTTGGCACGCCAGCATCACCGCACCTTCATCGAGCGCTTCCAGGGCCTGCCGGTCCGCATCGGCCGCCTGTCGCGCCTGGTCGGCGCCAAGGAAGCCAAGGCCACTAAGCAGGCGATGAAGGAGGGCACGCTCGACATCGTGATCGGGACCCACGCGCTGCTGGCCAAGAGCGTCGAGTTCAAGGATCTCGGCCTGCTGATCGTCGACGAGGAGCAGCATTTCGGCGTCGCCCACAAGGAGCGCCTGAAGGAGCTGCGTGCCGACGTCCACGTGCTGACGCTCACCGCCACGCCGATCCCGCGCACCCTGCAGCTCGCGCTGACCGGCGTGCGCGACATGAGCCTGATCGCCACGCCGCCGGTCGATCGCCTGGCCGTGCGCACCTTCGTCACGCCGTTCGACGGCGTCACCATCCGCGAGGCCCTGCTGCGCGAGCAGTATCGCGGCGGCCAGACCTTCTATGTCTGCCCGCGCATAGAAGACCTGGCCGTCGTCGCGGCCGAGCTGCGCGACCTGGTGCCCGAGATCCGCATGGCCATGGCGCATGGGAGGCTGGCGCCGACGGCGATCGAGAACACCATGCAGGATTTCGTCGACGGCAAGTTCGACGTGCTGCTGTCGACCAACATCGTCGAATCGGGGCTCGATATCAGCAACGCCAACACCATGGTGATCCACCGTGCCGACATGTTCGGCCTAGCCCAGCTCTACCAGCTCAGGGGCCGCATCGGCCGCGGCAAGACGCGGGCTTATGCCTATCTGACGGTGCCGCCGGGGCGCGCCCTGAACGAGGCGGCGTCCAAGCGGCTCGAAGTCATGCAGACGCTCGACACGCTGGGCGCGGGCTTCCAGCTCGCCAGCCACGACCTCGACATCCGCGGCGCCGGCAACCTTCTGGGCGAGGAGCAGTCCGGCCATATCCGCGAGGTCGGCATCGAGCTCTACCAGCAGCTCCTCGAGGAAGCCGTGGAAGCGGCGCGCGGCCAGGCGCGCGAAGCCGAACGGGCCGACTGGTCGCCGCAGCTCAATCTCGGCATCCCCGTGCTGATCCCCGAGGAATACGTCGCCGACCTGTCGGTGCGCATGGGCCTCTATCGCCGCATCGGCGCGCTCGCCAGCCAGGCCGAGATCGATTCCTTCGCCGCCGAGTTGGTCGACCGCTTCGGCAAGATGCCGGCGGAGGCCGAGTTCCTGCTGAACACGGTGGCGTTGAAACTGCTGTGCCGGGCCGCCGGGGTGGACCGCATCGATGCCGGCGAGAAGGCCGTCGTGGTGTCGCTTCACGACAACAAGTTCGCCAAGCCGGAAAAGCTCATCGCCTGGCTGCAGAAGAACGCGCCTTTGGTGCGGCTGCGGCCCGACCACCGCGTGATCGTGCAGCGGGTTTGGCCCGACGAGCGCCAGCGGCTTTCCGGCGTGACTTCGATCGTTTCTTCCCTGGCGAAGCTCGCGGCTTGAGGAGCGGCAGCGCGGCGCGCTCGGCGCAGCGCAGCAGCCAGTCGCTGAGGCGGGTGTCGCCTGAGGCCCGCGCCAAGGTCACCGCGCCCACCGCCAGGATTGTCGCCACCGTCGCATCGGCGTCGAGTTTGCGCCTCTTGGCGCGCGCCAGTTCGGCGATCGTGGCCTGCAGCAGGTTGGCGTAGGCCAGCCGCGCGATCAGCGGCGCGCGGGCGATGTCGGAGGGCAGGGACGCGAGCACGCAGCCGGGCGCGCTGGCGACCAGTTCGGCCTTGTCGAGATAGGCCTTCAGCACTGCGGCGGGCTCGCCCTGGCGCAGCCGCGTGCGCAACCCGGTGCCAGCGATGACGGCCTCGGTGAAGAGCTCGTCCTTGGACTTGAAATGCGCATAGAAGGCGCCGCGCGTCAGGCCGGCGGCCAGCATGACGTCGTCGATGTTCGTGCCGGCATAGCCGCGCAGCCGGAACAGGCGGCCGGCATGGTCGAGGATTTCGGCCCGGGTGCGGGCGGTGCGGGTGGGGTTCTGGGGCATGATATGTTTATTAACATATTATATGATAATAAACATATCACGCGGCATGGTCACGTCGGAGCGCGGACCTCCAGGTCCGCTCATGGAGCCGCCAACTTACAGACGAACCTCACCCTGAGGAGCGGCCCGCAGGGCGGCGTCTCGAAGGGTCGGCAATGGTACGATCCCCCTTCCACGATTTCGTGCGTGGCCCATCCTTCGAGACGGCCGCTTCGCGGCCTCCTCAGGATGAGGTTGTCGACTGGCATATCGTCAAAGTTAGCGCCCGTGAGTGGCGCGCTTCCGGCAAAGATCATGAGCGGACCTGGAGGTCCGCGCTCCAAACCTAAGCCGTCGACTGCGCCGCGCTGGTCGCGGCGTCGCGTTCGGCGAGGTTGAAGACCTCGACGAAGGCGGAGGGGGGCTGGGCGCCCGATACCGCGTACTTGCGGTTGACGATGAAGCAGGGCACGCCGTTGATGCCGAGGCGCCGGGCATAGACGTCGGAGGCCACGACCTCCTGGCGGCCCTCGTCGCTCATCAGGTAGCGGCGGGCGCGCAACTCGTCGACGCCGGCGCGGCGGGCGCACTCGACCAGCGTCTCGAGGTCGCCGATATCGAGGCCCTGCTCGAAATAGGCCTTGAACAATTCGGCCACGACCTCGTCCTGGATGTCGTTCTTGGCGCTCCAATGGACCAGACGGTGCGACAGCACGGTGTTGGGCGTGCGCCGGATGCGCGAGAACTGGAATTCGATGCCGGCCTCGCGGCCGCTTTCGGCGATCGCCTGGTAGATCTGGCGCGGCCGGTCGCCGCCGCCGAACTTGGCGCGCACGTAGTCGTCGCGCGTCATGCCCTCGAGTGGCATGTCGGGATTGAGCTGGAAGGGTCGCCAGGCCACGGCCACGTCCGTGCGGCCGCTCTGCGCCAGGGCGCGCTCGAAGCGCCGCTTGCCGATGTAACACCAGGGACAGATCGTGTCGGAGACGATGTCGACGTAAATCATGCGCCGAGCCTACGCCTTTCGCGCCAGTGCAGGAAGAGACCGGCCGCGGCGGCAATCCCCAAGGCGACGGAGGTCAGCCATGCGGCCGCCGGCCAGCCGCCCGCGACGACCAGCGCGCCGGTGATCGGTGGACCGAGCAGGCCGCCGATGTTGGAGCCCTGCATCAGCAGGCCGGTCGAAGCGCCGACCAGCTCGGGTCGCGGCGTGTGCACGGGAAGCGCCGTGAACAAGGCGGCGGGCACGACGCCGATGACGGCCGAGTATACGCCCGCCAGCAGCAGCCGCAGCAGGTCGGGCACGCCGTCGACGAAGATGCCGGCGGCGCAAAGCGCCATCGAGGTCGTGGCGCCCACGACCAGCACGACCCGTGGCAGGCCGTGGCGCATCAGCCAGCCAGCCGCGAGGTTGCCCGCGACATTCACGATGGTGACCGCGGCCGTGACGATGGCGGCCGTCGACGTCGAGAAGCCCAGATGGTCGACCTGCAGGGTCGGCAGGAAGCCGATGACGGTATACCAGCAGCAGGAATAGGCGCCGAAGCAGAGCGCGATGGCCAGCGGTCCGCCGGTGCTCGCCACCTCGGCCATTTCATGCAGCACCGGCTTTCGTTTGACGGGAAAGGCATCGAGCTCATGGCGCGGCAGGGCGCGCAGCAGGAGCGCGGTGAGCATGAGGGCCGAGGCAGCCGCCGCGACCAGCCAGGCAATGCGCCATGACGTGCCGGGCAGGACCACTGCCGCGATCAGCATCATCGAGCCGGCACCGGCCGGCATGTAGACGGTCCACAGCGTCATGACCAGGCGCTGGTCGGCCGGCCGGGCGACGCGCAGCAGCAGGGTCGGGATGGCGACCACGACCGCAATGAAACCCAGCCCCTCGAAGAAGCGGCCGACCAGCAGGGCGTCGACGCTGCCGGCGAAAGCGCCGAGCCCGCTCGCGATGACCGAGAGCGCCGTGCCGAGCAGGACCAGCCGGCGATGCCCGAAACGGTCGGCGGTCAGTGCGATCGCCATGCCGCCCAGCGCCGTGATCAGGTTGACGATCGACAGCAGCCAGCCGGCCTGGCCCAGGCTGGCGCCCAGCTCCGCGCGGATCGACGGGATCGACGGCGGCACCTTGCCGACATGGAAGGCGGCCACGATGCCGGCCGCAACCAGCAGGCCGACGAGCCCCCACGGCGTGCGTGTTGCGCGATTCAGTCCGGCACTCGCGCCGCGACGTTCTCGCCCCCAACTGCTAACTTTCATAAGCTGCCGATCCGCACACAACCTCATCCTGAGGAGCACGCCGAAGGCGTGCGTCTCGAAGGATGGGATACACCGCGATTGTTGCCCACCCTTCGAGACGCCGCACTTCGTGCGGCTCCTCGGGGTGAGGTCGTATTTGAATCACGAATCTACAAAGCTCGGTGCTAATAGGGCGGACATCAAACAGGGGAGCCGCCGCGATGTCCAAGCGATTCGACCTTTCCGGCAAGGTGGTGCTGGTCACCGGTGCCTCGTCGGGCCTGGGCGTCCACTTCGCGCGCACGCTCGCCGCGGCCGGCGCGTCGGTCGCGATCGCCGCGCGTCGCGCGGATCGCCTTGCCTCTCTTCAGGCGGAACTGAAGAGCGCGGGTCACAAGGCGGCCGCGGTCGAGCTCGACGTGCAATCGGGCAAGTCGGTGAGCGCAGCGTTCGATGCTGCGGAGACGGCGCTGGGTCCGATCGATATCGTGGTGAACAACGCCGGCATTTCCATCGTGAAGCCTGCGCTCGAGATGCCGGAGGAAGATTGGGACGCCGTCGTCGATACCAACCTGCGCGGCGCCTGGCTGGTGGCGCAGACGGCGGGCAAGCGCTGGGTGACGGCGAAGCGGCCGGGCGTCATCGTCAACATCGCCTCGATCCTGGGCCTGCGCACGATCGGCCAGGTCGCGCCCTACAATGCGTCGAAGGCGGGTCTCATCCATCTCACGCAGGCGCTCGCCATGGAATGGGCGCGCCACAACATCCGGGTCAACGCGATCTGTCCGGGCTATATCGAGACCGAGATGAACAGCGATTTCTGGAAGACGCCGGGCGGTCAACGGCTGATCGAGCGCATTCCCCAGCGCCGCATCGGCCAGCCCGAGCATCTCGACGGCGCGCTGCTGCTGCTGGCGTCGGAGGCGGGGAGCTTCATGACCGGCAGCGTGCTCACCGTCGACGGCGGGCACACGGTGAGTTCGCTGTAACGTCGTGCTCGGATCAAAGCCTACCTCATCCTGAGGAGCCGCGCGCAGCGCGGCGTCTCGAAGGATGGGCAACATCGAGACTGCTGCCCACCCTTCGAGACGCACCGCTTCGCGGTGCTCCTCAGGGTGAGGTTTAGTGTGATGCGGCTTCAAGAGATCAAGCGGAGCGCGGACCTCCAGGTCCGCTCATGAACATGATGCGGACCTGGAAGTCCGCGCTCCGATGATCACCACCCGTTGATGCGGTCATAGACATCGACGATCGACTTGCCGCCGTCGAGGTCGCTGTCGACCACATAGTACCGGTCATACGCCGCCGCGGTGATACAGGCATGGTTGGGCAAGATGCGCACCCGGGAGCCAACCGGCAGGTTGCCGAACGGGATGGGCCCGTTGGCGCCGACGAAGCCATGCTCCTGCGAGCAGGCGATCACCGCCATGTCCTGGGCCGGCGGGTCGACGATGGTGCCGTAGCCGACCTGCGGCTTGAATTCCTGGGCGCTGATATCCTTGGAGAGGGCGAGTGCGCCGGCATCGACCAGCACCTGGTTGCGGTGCGGATAGTGGCCGATCACCGAGGCCAGCACCGAGAGGGCGAGGTCGCCCGCCCCGCACGAGCCGATGAATTCCTGGTCGAGATCGTTGAAGACATAGACGCCGGGCCGCATCTCGGTGATGCCGGTGA
>DATHNU010001221.1:0-6030 GCA_035485695.1 Reyranella sp.
CCCCGCTCGCGCGGCGCGATCTCGGGTTTCAGCAGCGCGTGCACGCAGATATAGGCCATGAACATCGCCGTCAGCAGGATGCCCGGCACGATTCCGGCCATGAACAGCTTGGAGACGGAGGTTTCCGTGAAGGTGCCGTAGACGATCAGCGCGATCGAGGGCGGCACCAGGATGCCGAGCGTGCCGCCCGCGGCCAGGGAGCCCGCCGCCAGGCGACGATGGTAGCCGCGCTGGGTGAGCTGCGGCAGCGCCACCGTGCCGATGGCCGCCGCGGTCGCCACCGACGAGCCGGAAATGGCCGCGAACATCGCGCAGCCGGCAATGTTGGTCTGCAGCAGGCCGCCGGGGATCACGCTCACCAGCTTGGCCAGGCCGCGATAGATCCGGAAACTGAGGCCGGATCGCTGCATGATCTCGGCCATCAGGATGAACAGCGGAATGGCGCTGAGCGAGCGGTTGTTCATCGAGCCCCAGCTCATCAGCCCGATGCCCTTCAGCGCCGGCACGCCGCCATGCAGCAGGAGATAGGCGATGGCCGGCACGCCGATGGCGAAGGGAATGGCCATGCCTGCGGCCAGCAGGCCGAGAAAGATGACCAGGACGACGACGACCTCGAAACTCTCGCTCACGACAGGAGCTTCCGCACATCATCGACGACGGCTTTGCCCAGGACGATGAGCAGCATCGTGGCGCCCACCACCATCACCGTCTCCGGGATCCAGAGCGGCGTGGCCAGCATCGTGCTGGCCTGCGCCTCGCGCCGGTAGGAGCTCAGGACGAACTGCACGAAATACCAGTTGGTGAGCGCGATATAGCCGAACGACAGCAGGTCGAAAATCAGCGCCGAAACCGCCTTGCCGCGCGGTCCCAATCGCATCTGCACCATGTCGACCTTATGGAAGGCGCCGGTGCCCTGGCAGAGCGCCAGGCTGAGAAAGGACACGCCGACCAGCAGGTAGCCCACCAGCTCGTCGGAATGCTCGGTCGTGCTGTTGAAGGCGCCGCGCAGCACGACTTCGGCCAGGATCAGCACGACCATGCCGATCATGCAGAAGGCCGACAGCCAGAGGCTTATCCGTTCAATGAGGGTGAACGGCCGCGCGACAGCAGGAGACGCCATCAGCGGCCCAGCGCCTCGCGCACCTTCTTCAGCGCCTCCTGGGTCTCCGCGCCCTTGGGCTTGGCCCATTCCTCCCAGTAGGTCGTCATGCGCTCGGCGCCGCGCTTGTAGTCCTCGGCCGTGGCGGCGGTCTGGATCATGCCCTCGGCCTGGCGCTTGGCCTTCTCCTGGCTCTCCTCCTCGAACAGGAGCTTGGTCATCTTGGGCGACAGCTCGACGATCGCCTTGGTCAGCACCTCGCGCTGGTCGGCCGGCAGCTTGGCGTAGGCTTCCTTGTTCACCGCGATGTTGGCTTCGAAGAAGTTGAGGCCAAGGTCGAAATTGTACTTGAGCAGGTCATGCCAGACCTTGCCGCCGCCCGATTGCGCCGTCAGCACGCCGTCGACGACTCCGCGTTCGAGCGCCGAGGGCACCTCGGCGCCGCTCACCGTCAGGCCGTTGGCGCCGAAGCGCTTTAAAAACTCGATCTGCTCGGGCGAGGTGGCGCGGATCTTCTGGCCCTTGAAATCGTCGAGCGAGGTGAGCTTCTTGCTCGACCAGGCGAACTGCAGCGGGAAGTAATAGGTCGCGAGCACCGTGGAGCCGCGCTTGTCGTAGGCCTTGTCGACATAGGGCCTCATGACGGCGAGCGCCTTGTCGAGCTCCTGCGTGCTGGTGATCAGCATCGGCAGGCGGAGGATGCCGGTGATCGGCACGTTGCCCTGCTGCATGCCGTCGTCGCCGATCTGGATGATGTTGTCGCCGACCGCCGTGGTGATGTCGGTGCCCTTGATGGTGAGGGCGCCCCCCAGGTGATATTTCAGCAGGAGCTGTCCGTTGGTCTCCTTGGCCACGCGCTCGACAATCTCCTGGAACACGCGCGCCGGTGCGAGTGTCGCGGCCGGCACGTAGGTGTAGACGATCCAAGTCGTCGGCGCCTGCGCGCGCAACACCGCGGGCGCCGCGACGGAACCGGCAGCAAGGACGGCCAGCGTGTGGCGGCGCGTGATCATGGAGTCCCTCCCCTTTGTTGAAGGAAGCTTAGACCTCGCGAGCATCCGCGCGGAAGGCCGTCAGGCGGGCGAATGTCTCGCCTTTCCGCCTACCGGCATCGCAGGGGGCGCGCCGACCGTCGCGAAAACGTTGATGGTCGAAACGTTAGCCGCCGGCGCGGGGCCGCCAAGTGGACGTGTATGAGTGGTCAAGATGCCGATCCTCCTTCTCGAGTGTCGGCAGGCAGAAGCCACAACCTTGCGCGCGATTGTCGAGACGCACGCAACATCGGATCGATCACATAGCCAGACGTGGTAGTGTTCGCCCATGTGCGGGAAGTGCAGGGCTTCGACCATTGATCTCAAGACGGCGCGCAGCCTGATCGACGCTGGGGGCTCGCTGTTCGTATGCCCGACGCTCATTCTCCACTCGACTCATGCATCGCAGACGTCTGGGAGCTCCTGGAAAGAATAGGACACGACACGACGGACAGCCCCGGCATCACGCGCGCCGCCTGGAGCAGGAACGAAGAGACGGCCGCGGACCACATCCGCGCCTTTGCGCGGCGGCATGGCCTGCAGGTATTGAACGACGCGTTCGGAAACATCCAGGTCCTGCTGCCCGGTGTCGATCCAGCGACCCCCTGCGTCACGACGGGTTCGCATCTCGATTCGGTGCCGCACGGCGGGAACTACGACGGCCTCGCCGGCGTGGCGGCGGGCCTTGCCGTGCTCGCTGCGGCGAATGCCGACCCATCCCGTCGCGCCAGGCCCTTTCGGGTTGTCGGCATGCGGTGCGAGGAGAGCCCCTGGTTCGGTACGGCGTATCTCGGAAGCCGGCTCATGCTCGGATTATCGACACTGGATGAGTTCGGCGACCTCAAGAGATCCGACAGCGGAAAATCGCTGCGCCATCACCTCCAGCACCTGGGATACCCGCGAACGGGCGAGACCCTGGCACCTCTGCTCAATTCCAGCCTCATCACGTCCTTTCTCGAACTGCATATCGAGCAGGGACCGCTCCTGGAAGCGGACAACATTCCGGTGGGCATCGCCACCGCGGTGCGCGGCAACGTTCGCTTTCCCGATGCGCGTTGCATCGGCGCCTATGGCCATTCGGCCGCGCTGCCGCGACGCTTCCGGCAGGACGCCGTCCTTGCCGTGGCGGAGCTGGCGCTCGGTCTCGATGGGTACTGGAAGGACAGGATCGCGCAGGGAGACGAAGACTTCATCGTCACCGTCGGCAAATTCTCGACGGATGCGGTACTGCACGCCATGACGAAGGTGGCCGGAGAGGTGAAATTCAGCCTGAATATCGGCGCGGCGGTGAGGACCTCGCTGGATGCGGCGCGCACTCTCCTGTTCGATCTGGTCAAGGGCATCGAGAGCGATCGGGGAGTGACGTTCGAGCTGGGCCGGGAGGTGGGGACGGCACCGACTCAAATGGACGGTCGGCTCATCGCGCTGCTCGAAGACGCCGCCAGTGCCTTGGGAATCGCAGCGCGCCGCATGCCCACCGTCGGGCATGACGCGGCCATGTTCGTGCGCGCGGGCGTTCCGTCGGCGGTGCTCCTTGTCCGCAACGCCAACGGCAGCCACAATTCGGACGAAGCACTGGACCGTGAAGACTTCGCTCGCGGCGTTCACGTTCTTGATCGCGCCATGCATCGACTGGCAAGCAAGCCATGATCATTAGCTCCGAAATCTGGCGGCTGCGCTCGATGAGGCGAAGCCGAGGCGCTCGGGGGTCAGCCCGAGACCGATCGCGCCCAGCGGCCCAACCACAGCCCGTCTCTCGATGATCAGTCCGTGCCGCTCGGGCGCGCTGCCGCAGCAGCGCCGTCCTGGCCACCCTGTTGCGGATAAGACTTGAAGTCGAGCGCCATCGTTGATCCGAAGCCCTGCCAGGATGCAACCCCGAGGGGTGGTAGGCAGTTACTACTGATGGACGTCCTGCAGTAGTGGCGGCGTCTAAACATCTTGGCCGGGAGGAATGGAGATGTTGAAGATTTTTCTGAGACTGACGCTCGTTGCGGGCATCGGCATGGCCGGGGCGGCGTGCCAGGACGCCGGCTATGGCGCACCGCGCGGCTATCAGCCGGCACCGGCGGGCTACAGCAACCCGTACTACAACAGCGGCTACTACAGCCCCGCACCTGCTCCACAGTATGGCTATGCGCAACCTGCGCCCTACTACAACCAGGTTGACGGCCGTCGCTATACCACGGTGACCGTGACGAACCGCGGGCAGAACGGGAATCGCGACGACGTCGTTCAGCAGCAGGTCGCCTGCGGAAGCCAGTACTACGACGGCTACCGTAACCGCACCGCACCTCGGTGCTGATGTCCTTCATATAACAAGCCCTCCCTTCGCGGAGTCCGCGAAGGGGAGGAATGAGACTAGGCCGCCTTCACTTCGCGTTCGGCCTTGAGCGCACGCACCGTCTGGCGCAGCGCATGCACGGTCTTCTCGATCTCCGCGCCGCCATGCGTCGCCGAGACGAAGCCGCCCGGGGCGCCCATGACGTCGACGCCGTGGCTCATCAGGCCCATGCGGATCTTGCCGGTGAGCGGGCCCGAGCGCGCGCCCTTCAGCTTGGCGAAGCCCAGCTTCAGGGGATCGAAGGTCGCGGGATCGACGTGCTCGCCGGTTGGGTTGGGATAGATCAGGAAGGTCGAGGACTGGCCGTAGATGCCCCACGGCACGCTCTCCTCGACCAGCACTTGGCGCAGCGCCGCGCGCAACTCGGCCGCGGTGCGGTTGGCCTTCTCGGCCAGGTCCTCATCGCGCACCAGCGATAGCGCGGTGACGGCCGCGGCGGCCGACAGCGGATTGGCGTTATAGGTGCCGGGATGGGCGATCTTGTCCCGCTTCTTCGCCGCCGAGGCGGCATGGTCGATCTGGTCCAGAATCTCGCGCTTGCCGGCGACGGCGCCGCCCGGCAGGCCGCCGGCCACGATCTTGGCCAGGATGCAGAGGTCGGGCGTGATACCCAGCGCCTTCTGCGCGCCGCCCGACGACCAGCGGAAGCCGGTGATGACTTCGTCCATCAGCATCACGATGCCGCGCTTGGCGGTCACGTCGCGGATCGCCTGCACGAAGCCCGGCGGCAGCGGCACCTGGCCCCACGACGCGCCCGACGGCTCGAACATCACGACGGCGATATCGTCGCGGCTGTCGAGCAGCTTCACGACCGCGCCGACATCGTCGGTCGGCATCAGGATCGAGAGATCGGTGATGCCCTGCGCCACGCCCGGCGGCGAGGAGCCGTCGTAGTTCGAGGTGGCGCCGGCGGCGACGGCATCGTGCCAGCCATGGAAGTGGCCGACGAAGCGCACGATCTTGTCCTTGCCGGTATGGGCGCGCGCCAGGCGAATCGCCATGTGCGAGGCCTCGGTGCCCGAGGCGGTGAAGCGCACCTTCTCGGCCGACGGGATCAGCTCGCACACCAGCTCGGCCCAGCGCACTTCCAGCTCATGGCTCGAACCGTAGTGCGTGCCGAGATCCATCTGGCGCTTCACCGCCTCGATCACGGCCGGATGCGAATGGCCCAGCAGCATGGCGCCATGGCCGCCGAAATAGTCGACATATTCGTTGCCGTCGACGTCCCACTTGCGCGGCCCCTTGGCGCGGGCGACGTGGATGGAATAGGGATCGAGATAGCGCGCATCGTGCGTAATGCCGCTCGGCAGGACCTTGCGGGCGCGCTCGAACAGCGCACCCGAGCCGGGAGTGCGGGCCCGGTAGTCGGCCACAATGGCGGAATTCGTGGCGGAATCGGTTTTCTGAACGGTCATCAAGCCCTCACCTAACTAATGACCCACCATCGCAAGCCTCGCTTGCTTCGCCAAGGGCGCGCCCCTAAGTTCCGGCACTTTTCGCAGACCGGAGCCCCAAAACGTGAACGCCAAGCCCCGCGGACGCCAGTTCTTCAACAA
>DATHNU010001222.1:0-3895 GCA_035485695.1 Reyranella sp.
AAGCCCGCTGAAGCCGATCTCCGGCAAGGTGGGAACCAGGGCGGGCGCGATGCGGTTCCAAGGCGGCACCATGACGCTGAGCGCCCGATCGCCGAACAAGCGCTCCAGCGCCAGCCAGCCCGTGCCCAGTTCGCCCAGCACGACCATGGCCGGGCGGTGGGGCCCGAGTTCGGCTTTCTTTTCACCCGGCGCGGCGTGGTTGAGATGGGCGTAGCCGTGCTGCAGCAGGTCGACGCCCGGCTCGGCAGCCAGACGATCCGCCAGCGCCGGGGTAGCGTGCGCCGGCACGACCGCAAGCGCCAGCGGCACCCGGGTCGCGCGATGGAGCACGAGAAGTCGGTCCAGCGCCGGCTCCGAATCGGCCGCATCGTCGTCGCGCCACCACAATTGTGCGGTGCGGCCAGACTCTTGCCAGCGCGTCGCCTCCTCACCGAGGGCGTGCCAGGTGCTCATGCCCAGCTCCTTGGGGCCACGGTGCGAGAACGTCCGGCCAGCAAGCGATGCAGCACAAGCGCGGTGGCCGGACCGCCATTGGCGTCGCAGGGCGGGAAGCTGCGCAAAGAGGGGCCGGCCAGGGCGCGCCCGACGGCATCGGCCAGGCTCGCGGGCGACAGCGTGCCCGGCGGCACGACGGCCACCATGCCGCGTTCGGCCAGCAGCGCCGCGCGATCGGCCTGCTCGGTCTCGCGCTCCGTGCCGAAGGGCACCAGGACGGCACGGTCGGCGCAGCACAATGTCTCGATGGTGGTGTTGTAGCCTGCCTGGGAGATCGAGAGCGTGGCGTTGGCCAGCAGCGTGGTGAAGTCGGGCCGCGCCGGTTCGATCACGATGCCCGGGCCGCCGGCAAGCGCTGCCCGCTCTGCCTCCGGCATGTTCGCCCCGACCAGCAGCCGCCACGTCCGATCGGCCAGCGCCGTTTTCGGTCGTGCCAAGACAGCGGCGTGCAGCAGCGGCGCACCGACGGCGCCGCCGCCCGCCGACACGACGACGTCGCCGCTCCCTTCCGGGATGCTCCCGTTGGTGGCGTGGGACCGCTGTGACAGATCGCGCTCCGCGACAAAGCCGGTGTAGAGGGCACGCGACTTGATGCGGTCCCAGCCGGCAAAGCTCCGCGCAAATCCTACGAGCCTCGCGTCGGCATGGATCAGTACGGAATCGAAAAATTTATCGAGAATATCGACCGATTCCGAGACCCGTTGCGGCGAGGCCGAACGGCGCACCACGTCGCGCACCGAGGACACGATCAGCGGCTGCGGCTGCATCGCCTTGGCCGCTTCGAGAAGCGGCAGCAGCTCGAAGCGCAGGCGCGTGCGGCCAAAGGGGAACTGCTCGGTGATCAGTATGTCGGGCGTTTCGGCCCGCAGCAGGTCGAGCAAGGCCTTTACGCGCGCGCCGCGGAAGGTCTCGTCGAGCGGCGTGCCGTCGAGGCGAGAAAGCTCCCTCAGCGTTTCGTCCGCCGCGCGCAGCGGTGGCAGTTGATGGAAACGCGCGCTACCCAGGGCAAGGCCCGCGCACGGCGCACCGCCCGACACCAGCAAGACATCGAAGCCGCCCGCCCCGAGCGCGCGCGCCAGGGTGGCGGCGCGGCGCAGATGGCCGATGCCCAAAAGATGCTGCACGTGGAAAAAGACGCGCGCGCTCACATCGCACCATTCAGAGGCACGTTAAGGCGATCCACGATGACGCTGCCATCGGAGCGCGCCGTGAAGAAGTGGGCACAGTGCCAGTCGAGCTTGTGCGGCGGCCGGCCGGTCATGTCCCAGCCGGTCGCCAGCGCCAGCAGGGCGCGGATCGCGGCTTTGTGCGAGACAGCGACGATCGGCGCGCCGGCCTCGGCGAGCCGCGTGGTCCAGCGGCCGAGGCGCGCCATCACCGCGCGCGGCGATTCCCCGCCGGGCGGCTGAAAGTCGAGCCCGCGGCGCTCGGCGTCGAGGAAGCGCTCGCCCACGGTCACACGCAGCTCGGCGATGGTGTGACCTTCCCAGGTGCCGAAGCTCATCTCGCGCAGGGCCGGGTCGACGGTGACGGAAGCGGAAGGCTGCAGAAGCTCGGCGGTGCGCCGCGCGCGTTGCAGCGGACTGGACATCCGCAGCCAGCCGTCGGCGGGCGGCGGCAGGCGCCAGCGTCTTGCCTCGGCCTCGCCGGCAGGGCTCAGCGTCGTATCCGTAAGGCCTTGCAGGCGCCGCTCCTCGTTCCAGGCGGTGGCAGCGTGGCGCAGGATGGCGAAGGGCACGCTGCTCATCGCAGGGTCCGCAGGGCCGCCGCCAAAGCATGAGCGGCGGCGCGCTCGTCATGGTGTGCGGCGACTCGCGCTCTGGCCGCTGCCGCCAGCCGGGCGCGCTCGGCCGGCGCGTCGAGCAGCCGGGCGACCGCCGAGGCGAAAGCCTGCGCGTCGCCGACCGGGGTCAGGAAACCGGTGACGCCGTCGGCCACGACGGCGGGCACGCCGCCGGTACGACCGGCAACCACGGGCAGACCGGCCGCCTGGGCTTCGAGAAAGGCCATGCCGAAGGCTTCGTCGATCGCCGGCCAAAGGTAAAGATCGGCGTCGGCATAAAAGGCCGGCAGCGCCTCGTGCGGCACCGCGCCGGCAAAGCGCACGCGCGGGCCAAGCGGCGCCATCAGGGCTTCGACCTCGGCCCGGGCCGGCCCGTCGCCCACCAGCAGGGCCCGCCACGGGCGGTCCGTCAGGAGCGCCAGGGCCTCGGCCAGCACGCGATAGGAGGCGAGCTTGGCGCGCGCGCGCATCATGCCGACGCTCAGGAGCAGCGGTGGCCCCTTGGCGTTCTCTGGGGTGACGGGGCGCTGAGCGGCGCGAAACGGTGCGGTATCGATGAAAGGCGGCAGCCGCCGCTGATGGGCGCCCGGCCGGAGCCGTGCCTTGACGCCGGCGACGTCGCGCGGGTTGACAGTCAGCACCAGATCGGCCGCCGCCAGCGCACGCTCGACGGCGCGATGGCCGAGCCGCGTCGGGCCCTGGGCACGGCGCGGCGCGTGCGAGGCCTCGGCGATAACATAAGGCACGCCCAGCGCCCGAGCCACGAGGGGGCCCAGCCAGTCGGGCTTGCGATAGTAGCAATGATAGGTGAACCACAGATCGAAGCGCTCGGGATGGCCGCCCGGCAGCGCCCGCCAGCGCGCAATCAGGCGGGCCGCCTGTCGGCGCGCGCGGCGCTCGAGCGCAAGATGCGCGGCGGGCGCCGGCACGCCGGGCGCCAGGCGGCTCGACGCCGGCATCACCACGGTATGGCCGAGGCGGCGCAGCAGACGGACAAGGCCGCGCGCCATTTCGCGATCGCCCGAAGGCGTCGCGCTGTCCGGTGGCTTGAGCGGCGTGTGCAACAGCACCCGCATGTCGGTCACTCCGCGGCCCGTGCCTCAGATAACAGGGCCTCAGGCACCATGGCCTCGGATGTCATGGAATCCGCGACGGGCGGCTGTCCGAGTGCCGTCGCGATCCAGTCGACGCCTGACTCGAAGGAAAAGCGCGTGCGCACGATCTCGCTCGCCCGGCTTGCAAGGCGCTGGCGCAGGTCGGGATCGCCCACCAGGCGGGCCAGGGCCGTGGCGAGTTCGTCGGGTGCGCCGGGCGCCACCAGCAATCCGTTGTCGCCGTCGGCGATGAATTCACCGATCGCCGCGGCGCGCGTCGAGACGATGGCGAGGCCCTGATGGGCTGCCTCCATCAGCACGTTGGGCAGGCCATCCTGGTCGCCGTCGGCGGCCTTCTTGCTCGCCAGCGCAAACAGGTCGGCGCGCGCCAGGGCGGCGAACACCGCCTTCTGTGGCTGGGCGCCATGCCAGGTGCAGCGATCGGCAATGCCAAGCGCCACTGCCTGTGCCTTGAGAGTATCGGAGAGCTCGCCGGCGCCGACATGCTCGAAGCGCCAATGGA
>DATHNU010001223.1:0-5059 GCA_035485695.1 Reyranella sp.
ACCACGGCGCGGCGCACGCTCTTGGCGCTGCCCCACTCCGGCTTCTCGTTCTGCATCAGGAAGGTGTCGACATTGCCGCCCATGGGGAAGCCCAGCCTCTCCATGTTCTCGCGCGTGGCCTTCTCGGTCGTGACGTCGCGATTGCTGAGGTAGAAGACCTTCACGCCCTTGGTATCGGCGTACTTGGTGAACTCGACGGCGCCCGGGATCGCGGTCGAGACCTGATCGGCGCAGAACTGGTTCCAGGTCTTGGTGCTGAAGGTCTGGTTGTTCTTCAGCATCCACACCTGATAGAGCGAATTGTCCAACAGGGTCTCGTCGACATCGAGCACCACCGCCGGCGGCAGGTTCTGGTAGTCGCCCTTCTGCTCGCCCGGCGCCGCCGTCCAGTTCTTGTCGGCCAGCGCCTCGTCGAGCCGGATCCTGGCCAGCGCGAACACCGTGATGGCGTTGCCCCTGTATTCGACCGAACGCTGCGTCCACAGGTCGGCCAGCAGCATGTCGTTGGGCGCCACCTCCTGCGCCTGCGCGGCGCCCGTGGCGAGCGCAGCCAGCATGGCGCCGAGCACCAGGAACTTCCTTGCGATCATGGTCCCATCTCCCTCAACAGCCTCTGCTTGGTCGCCTCGTCGGCAAACGATGCCTCGATCGCCGTTCGCGCGATGCCCCGCAAGGCGGCTTCTCCCAGACCCGCCTGATCGTACTCGGCGCCGAGCGACGTATGGAAAAACGGCGGGTCATCGGAATTGAGCGTGACGCGGACGCCAGCCTCGATCAACCGGTGCAAGGGATGGGCCGCGCGATTCGGATACAGGCCCAAGGCAATGTTGCTGCCGGGACAGACCTCGAGGACGATGCCGCGGCGCGCCAGCTCCGCCATCAGGGCGGGATCGTCGGCCGAGCGCACGCCGTGGCCGATGCGGGTCACCGGCAGGTCGTTGATCGCAGCCCACACGCTTTCCGGCCCCAAAACCTCGCCGGCATGGACGGTGCAGCCGAAACCCTTGTCGTGGGCCAGCCGGTAGGCCGGTGCGAAGTCGGCGGGCGTGAACTGGGCCTCGTCGCCGCCCATGCCGAAGCCGACGACGTAGTGATGCGGCTCGGCCACCATGGCGCGCGCCATGGCGAGCGCCCGCTCGGGCCCGAGATGGCGGATGCAGATGATGTTGATGCGGCCCTCGATGCCGAAGTCGCGCCGGGCGCGGTCGATGCCGCCTTCGAGCGCCTCGAGCCAGGCGTTGTAGGTGATGCCCAGCGCCGCCGGGCGCTCGGGCGAGCAGAACATCTCGACATAGACCGCGCCCTGGCGCGCGACGCTCGCGAGATAGGAATAGATCACGTCGCCGAAATCGCGCGCCACGCGCAACGTCGTGCAGACGAGGTCGTAGGTGGCGAGGAAACTCAGAAAATCCTTCCACACGTAATGGCCATGCTCGCCGATCAGGCCGGGCGGAACGCCCAGGCCATTGCGGGCCGCCAGCTCACGCGCCAGCGCCGGCGGGATCGAGCCTTCGAGATGACAATGCAGTTCGGCCTTGGGAATCACGTAAATCCTCGCAGCGGCAGGTCCGGCCTTTGCAGCCAGTTGTCGGCTGCATACTCCGCACGCCCGTCGATCAGGTGCAAGGCATAGGCATGACGCGGCCGGGCCGACCGGTTGGGCGCGCTGGCATGGGGCAACAGCCCGTGCAGCACGACCAGGCTGCCGCGCCGCGCCTCGAGCGCCACCGGCGCGGTGTCCGGCCACGGCGTGTTGTCGAGCGTCTCGGTGACCAGGCTGTCCCCGGCGCGATGGAAACGCCGGCGCAGCGGCCCGCGATGGCCTCCCGGCAATGCCATCAGGCAGCCATTGTCGCGATCGGCATCGTCCAGCGCGATCCACAGGCCGGTGACCGTGACGGGCCTGGTGTAGAGATAGGTCGCGTCCTGGTGCCAGCCGACCTCGGCGCCGATCTGCGGCTGCTTGAAGAGGTACATCGACTGCAGCAGCAGCGGTTGCACCAGGCCCAGTGCCCGCGCCAGCGCGGCCATCCGCGGCTGGCGCGAGATGCGGTCGAACACCGGATCGAGATCGTGCAGCGCATGGCCGATCTTGTTCAACGCCAGCGCCACCGGCTGGTCGGTCGCGTGCTCCTCGAAGAAGAAGCGGATGGCGCCACCCGACTCCCGGAAATAGCGGTCGCCGGCATGACCCTGGTCGCGCGTGGAAAAGATCGAGCGCACCGGTCCGGGATCGAAGCCCGCCACCAGCTCGGCCGCGCGCGCCTGCAGGGCGTCGCAATCGGCCGATGGCAAGAAGCCTTCCAGCACCAGGAAGCCGTCGCGCGCATACGCCGCAAGGTCGGGCGCGCTCACTGGACGATCCGCTCCAGGACGACCGGCCGATCGACGGGCGCGCTGTCACCGATGCGGATCGCGCGGCGGATCATGTCGACCGCGGAGTCGGCATCGCGGTCGCTGGCGGCATGGACGATACACAACGGGCTGCCGGCCCGGATCGGGGCGCCGACATCGATGACGTCGCTCAGGCCAACCGACGCATCGATCGCGTCGTCGGCATGGCTGCGCCCTCCGCCCAGCGCCACCACGGCGATGCCGACGTCGCGGGCGTTCATGCCGACGACATGGCCGGAGCGCCGGGCGGTGCACGGCTTTATGACCGGCGCATGCGGGAGATAGCGTGCGCTGTGCTCGAGGAAATCGTCCGGCCCGCCCAGCGCCGACACCATGCGGGCGAAGACCTGGGCCGCGCGCCCGTCTTCCAGCGCCGCCTCGGCGCGCGCGCGGCCGGCGGTGGCGCTGGGCGCCAGGCCGCCGAGCGCGATCATCTCGCCGGCCAGCGCCATGGTTACTTCATGCAGGCGCGGGTCGCGCGTGCCCTCGCCTTTCAGGTATTCCACGGTCTCGACGACTTCCAGCGCATTGCCGACATTGCGGCCCAGCACACGGTCCATGTCTGTGATCAGCGCGATCGTGGGCAGGCCCGCCTGGTTGGCCACGGCCACCAGGCTTTTGGCCAGATCTTGCGCCATCTCCTCAGTGTCGCAGAATGCGCCCGAACCGCACTTCACGTCCATCACCAGCCCGTCGAGGCCCTCGGCGACCTTCTTCGACAGGATCGAGCTCACGATCAGCGGGATGGATTCGACGGTCGCCGTGATATCGCGCGTGGCGTAGAGCCGCCGGTCGGCCGGCGCCAGATCGTCGGTCTGGCCGATGATGGCGCAACCGACCTCGCGCACGACCTTGCGGAAGGTAGCGACGTCGGGCTGCGTCTCGTATCCCGAGATGGCGGAGAGCTTGTCGAGCGTGCCGCCGGTATGGCCCAGCCCGCGGCCGGAGATCATCGGCACGAAGAGGCCGCAGGCCGCCACGATCGGCGCCAGCATCAGGCTCACCTTGTCGCCGACGCCGCCGCTCGAATGCTTGTCGACCACCGGTCCCGGCAGCGCCAGGCTCTTCCATTCGAGCTGCGCACCGGAGCGCATCAGGGCGAGCGTGAGCGCCACCCGCTCGGCCGTCGTCATGCCGCGAAAGAACACCGCCATGGCGAAGGCCGCGACCTGGCCCTCGCTCAGGCTGCCGTCATGTATGCCGTGGCCGACGAAGGCGATCTCTTCGGCTGAAAGCTCGCCGCCGTCGCGTTTCTTGCGGATGATCTCCTGCGGCAGCATGACTCTATCCGGCGTTGGCTTGTACGTTCGCGTCTGGATGCCCAAGACTGATCATCTTCAACTTCAGAATCCCGACAGCAGAAAGTCCATTGCCGCGACAATCGTGTCGCGCCACCCCGCAAGGTTTCCGGCGGGAGGGCCGAGCTCGCTTCGCGCAATTCCGGCGAGCTGTGGAGTCATCAAGACGTAGGCCTCGCCTTCGAACTGCACTGTAGGCATCAAATGGCCCACGGGCTTTCTTGTGAGCGCGGCTGCCCTGGTAAGCGGTATCACGACCTGGGTCTGCAGCTCGTCGAGAAGGTCCGATTGCACGTTCACCAGGAAAGGGAACGCCGTCCTGCTGCGTGGATTCTTGTTCCGGTAAACGGTGAACTGCGTCACTCAGAAGCTCCGCACACCGTCAGAAAACGTGCCGTGCTTCTCTACGTACTCGTTGTAGGCGGTGATCGCGTCGCGATTGTCTTGGCGCCACTTCTTGCGCTTCGCTTCGGCAAGCTCTTCCATCAAGGCTCGTTCGAGCGTAGCGGAAAGATTGACCCCGGCCTCCCGGGCGGCGGCAAGAAGGTCACTGCGCACGCTGACATTCGTGGCGCGCTTTAGAATGGCTCCCGAGCCTTGGCGGCGCATTTGGTCCTCCTTCATCACTGCGCATCCTACCCCACTATATATGCGCATTAATAGTGCGCATCAACCCAACCAGGCGGACTTGCAGTGAGATAATCTTCTACCTGTAGCCTTCCAAAAAAGCGCGCAGCAGGTGTCGCACCTTGCCTGACGTCTCGCGCGCCACCGCCAGGGTCTGTTCGTGGCCGAGCTTGTCGTGCGTCAGGCCTGCCGCGAAGTTGGTCATCAGCGAGACCGCCACCACCTTCATGCCGGCCTGGCGCGCGAGAATCGTCTCCGGCACGGTCGACATGCCGACCGCATCGGCGCCCAGCGCGCGGGCGGCGCGGATCTCGGCCGGCGTCTCGAAGCTCGGGCCGCAGAACCAGATGTAGACGCCGTCATGGCAGATGATGTTATTGGCGCGCGCCACCGCCAGCATCTGCTCGACCAGCTTGGGGTCGTAGGCATCGACCATGTCAACGAAGCGGTCGCTGCCCGCCGCCTCGCCGAACAGCGGATTGACGCCGGTGAGGTTGATGTGGTCGGAGATCACCATCGGCGAGCCGGGCGGCATGTCGAGCCGCAGGCTGCCTGCCGCATTGGTCTGCAGCAGGGTCTCGCAGCCCAGCGCCGCCATGGCGCGGATGGCGCGCTTCATCTCGTCGGCCCTGCCGTGCTCGTAGTAGTGCGCGCGGCCCTGCAGCACGGCGACCGGCGTCGGGCCGACATGGCCCAACACCAATTGGCCGGTATGGCTGCTCACGCCGGTCACGGGGAAG
>DATHNU010001224.1:0-3659 GCA_035485695.1 Reyranella sp.
AACGACAGTTTCGAGAAGCTCAAGGGCAAGACCATCCTGGTGGGCGCCAGCGGCCGCGTCACCTACTGGCCCTTCCTCAAGGCCAAGTACGGCTACAGCGACGATCAGCTGAAGCCCTACACCTTCAACCTGGCGCCGTTCCTGGCCGACAAGAACCTGGTGCAGCAGGGCTTCATCTCGTCGGAGCCCTATGCCATGCGCCAGGCCGGCGCCGATCCGGTGCCGCTGCTGATCGCCGACGCCGGTTACGACAACTACAACACCACCTTCTCGACCTCGAAGAAGCTGGTCGCCGAGAAGAAGGACGTCGTGCAGCGCTTCGTCACCGCCAGCCTCGAAGGCTGGGCGCAATATCTCAAGGGCGGGGCCGCGATCGAAGCGGCCAATGCGTTGATCAAGAAGGACAACCCCGAAATGACCGACGACAAGATCGCCTATGCGATCAAGGTCATGAATGACAGCGGCATGATCCTGTCGGGCGATGCGCTCACCCTCGGCATCGGCGCGATGACCGACGTGCGCTGGCAGCACTTCTACGAGTCGATGGCCGATGTCGGTATCGTGCCCAAGGGCATGGATCCCAAGAAGGGATACAGCTTGGAATTCGTCAACAAGGGCGTCGGGAAGGCGTGATGGCCTGGGCGGCCGGCAGCGCGGCGAAGACCGTGGCCGCAGCACCTGCCGGCCGACCGCTGGTCGCCCTGCGCGGAATCGCCAAGCGATATTCCAACGGCACGACCGCGGTCACCGACCTCGACCTTGACCTGCACGCCGGTGAGTTCGTGAGCCTGCTGGGACCGTCGGGCTGCGGCAAGTCCACCGTGCTGCGCATGATCGCGGGCCTGGGCGAGCCCAGCGCGGGTAGCATCGAGTGGCCCACTTCCGCCCACGACGCGCACGGCCGGCCGTTGCGCGACGTGGGCTTCGTCTTCCAGGAGGCGACGCTCATGCCGTGGGCGACGGCGCAACAGAACGTCATGCTGCCCTTGACCTTGAAGAAAGTGGTGGCGCGGGAAGCGGCGACGCGTGCCGAAGCCGCATTGGCCGCGGTTGGGCTCGACTCGTTCCTGCGCGCCTATCCGCGCGAACTGTCGGGCGGCATGAAGATGCGCGTTTCGATCGCCCGCGCCCTGGTGACCGAGCCCAAGGTGCTGCTGCTGGACGAACCCTTCGCCGCGCTCGACGAGATCACGCGCCAGAAGCTCAACGACGACCTTTTGGCCTTGTGGGCGAAGGCGGGCTTTACAGTGGTGTTCGTGACGCACTCCGTCTTCGAATCGGTCTACCTGTCGCAGCGCGTCATGGTGATGGCGGCGCGACCCGGTCGCGTCATCGCCGACGTGGTGATCGACGCACCATTCGCGCGTGACGCGTCCTTCCGCACCTCGTCGCATTACGCAGCGTCCTGCCGGGCCGTCTCGGCGAAGCTTTTAGAGGCAATCGCCGCGTGACCGACACGATCGTCCCCGCGCCCCTGCGACCGGCCGCGACGCTCGCCCAAGGCACCGACGCCGAGGCGCGTCCGGTGTTCGCCGAGGAGCGGCGATGGCTCGGCCTCACCGTCAATGGCTGGCAGAAGCTCCTGGCGCCGATCGTGATCGGCCTTGTCTTCCTGGGTCTGTGGGAATTCACCGTGCGGCAGGCCGGCATCCCTTACTACATCCTGCCCGGACCCCTGCGCATCTTCACCACCCTGATCACCGACTGGGGGACCTTGTCGGGCTCGCTCTGGATCACGCTGCAGATCACGGGGCTGGCGCTGCTGGGCGCGGTGCTGCTGGGCGGCGCGTTGTCGATCCTGTTCACCCAGTCGAAATGGCTGGAATACTCACTGTTTCCCTACGCCATCATCCTGCAGGTGACGCCGATCGTGGCGATCGCGCCCCTGATCATCATCTGGGTCAACGACACGCTGCTCTCGCTGCTGATCTGTGCCTGGATCGTCGCCTTCTTTCCCATCCTGTCGAACACCATCCTTGGGCTCAATTCCGCCGACCACAATCTGATCAATCTGTTTCAGCTCTACGGTGCGAGCCGCTGGCAGACGCTGCGCTACCTGCGCCTGCCCGCGGCTCTGCCCTATTTCCTGGGCGGCCTGCGCATCTCCGGCGGCCTGGCGCTGATCGGCGCGGTGGTCGCCGAATTCGTCGCCGGCTCAGGCGGCACCGCCTCGGGCCTGGCCTTCCGCATTCTCGAAGCAGGATACCAGCTGAAGATTCCACGCATGTTCGCGGCACTCGCCATGGTGTCGGGCGCGGGCATCGTTATCTTCCTGGTGCTGAGCTTGATTTCCCACCTGCTGTTGCGGCGCTGGCATGAGAGCGCCATCCGCCGGGAGAACTGACATGAAGCGCATGGGCTTCGCCATCATTCCCGATCGACCGCATTACTGGCTGGCCGACGCACGCGCGCAGACCTGCCTGATCGAGGGGAGCCCGCCGGGAAAACCCGATTTCGAAGGCCTCGTCCGTTGCGACATCGAGATCAAGGATGGCCGCATTGCCGCCATCGCGCCTCTCGGCACGGCGCCCGCCGGCGCGATCGACCTGCGGGGCGGTCTGGTGTGGCCGGGCTTCGTCGATGTCCACACCCATCTCGACAAGGGCCATATCTGGCCGCGCTCGCCCAATCCCGACGGCAGCTTTTTAGGCGCCGCCGGCACCACCCTGAGCGATCGCTCGACGCGCTGGTCGGCCGAGGATGTACGCCGGCGCATGGAGTTCGGCCTCGAATGCGCCCGCGCGCAGGGCACGGTCGCCGTCCGCACGCACGTCGATTCGCTGGCACCCCAGGCCGAGATCTCGTGGCCGGTCTTCAAAGCGATGCGCGAGGCCTGGGCGGGACGGATCGAGCTGCAGGGGACCAGCCTCATGCCAATGGACGCCTTCGCCGAACCCCAGGGCGACCGGCTTGCCGATATCGTGGCCGATGCCGGCGGCATCCTGGGCTGCGGTACCCGTCTGAACGGCGGCGCCCACGAGGCGCTGCCCCCTGGATTCCGCGAGCTGTTGGAGCGAATCTTCCGGCTGGCCATGGATCGCGGCCTCGACATGGACCTGCATGTCGACGAAAGCGGCGATCTGGGCGCCAAGGCGCTGATCGAGATCGCCCACATGGCGGAGCGGCTGGGCTTCAAGGGCCGGCTGCAGTGCGGCCATTGCTGTTCGCTTGCCATGCAGCCCGACGAGTTCGTGACCGAGACCCTGCGCGCCGTCGCCCAGGCCGGCATCGCCATCGTCAGCCTGCCGATGTGCAACATGTACCTGCAGGGCCGCACCAGCGGGCGCACGCCGCGCTGGCGCGGCGTCACGCTGCTGCATGAGCTGCGCGGCGAAGGCGTCCCTGTGTCGATCGCCTCGGACAATTGCCGCGACCCGTTCTATGCCTTCGGTGATCACGACATGCTCGAGGTCATGACCCAGGCCACACGGATCGCCCATCTCGACCATCCGTTCGGCGAATGGCCGACATCGTTCACGTCCGTGCCGGCCGACGTGATGGGGCTTGCCGATCACGGCCGCCTGAAGGTGGGTGCGCCCGCCGATCTGGTGCTGCTGTCAGCGCGCTTCATGTCGGAGATGCTGTCGCGCAGCCAGGCCGACCGCATCGTGCTGCGCGGCGGGCGGGCCATCGACACCTCCCTGCCCGACTATCGCGAG
>DATHNU010001225.1:0-7514 GCA_035485695.1 Reyranella sp.
AGGTCGCGGGCAATGACAACGAGAAAGAGCGGCACATCGGATCCGGGCGCACCGAACGGACGCGGCGTCGAGAACGAGGTGCCGACGCTTTGCACCAGGACCGGACGCGCGCTCTCCGTCACCCGGACCAGGCCCTTGAGCCGCAGCAGTCGCTCGCCGAGTGCGCCGGCGAGATTGTCGAGCCAGGCCGCCAGAGCGTCGTAGCCCAGGATGCCGGTCGGCCGCGCCAGACGCACGGCGATGCGCGGATGAGCGGCCGGCGCGGCGACACGCGGCTGGTTGGGCGTCGCCGCCAGTCCTGCCAGGGGCGCGAAGGCGGCCGCGACCGCCTGGGCGCGGGACGGCGTCGCGACGATCTCCGCCAGCGGATTGAGGGCCGCGGACTCGCTCCTGGCCCGCGCCAGGGTGGCGTCCGGGACGGCGTCGGCCTTGGTGACGACGATGCGGTGAGCCGCCGCCCATTGCGCGGCCGCTTCCTCGAACGCCGCAGGCTGCATCCCGCGCGTGGCATCGAAGGTGGCGACCACGGTTACCCGCATGCGATGCTCCGCGAGGCTGGCGAGCTGGCGCAGGACAGGTCCCGGCTTCGAGAGGCCGCTGGTCTCCAGGATGATCCGCCGCAGCGGGCCGTTGGCGTCCGGCCGCTCGACGGCGAGCAGCGCGTCGACGGTGTGCGCGAGGTCGCTGCCCGCCTGGCAACAGATGCAGCCGTTCGACAGCATGGCGATGGGCGTGTCCGCGCCGCTTTCGCGCAGGATCGCGCCGTCGAGACCGATCTCGCCCGCCTCGTTCACGATCACGGCGGTGTCGGCGCCCTCGGGAAGGCCGAGAAAGTCGCGCAGCAGGGTGGTCTTGCCCGATCCGAGAAAGCCCGTCAGGACGACGAAATCCGGCCCCGCCCCGTTCACCGCGGCCTCGTTCACTGCGCGGCCTCCTGGGCGGGGCGCTCTTCCGCCCAGCTTGCCTTGACCAGGTCGCGCACGTCGCTGAGCAGCTCGGCGGTGTCGAAGATCACGCCGTCCTTGATCGTGTATTTGAGGCCGCGATGCCACTCGACCCGGTTGGTCGCCTCGTTGAGGCGCATCGCGCCGGTCCCGTAGAGCAGCTTGAAATCGGTCAGCGGGTTGTGGTCGTGCACCAGCAGGTCGGCGTACTTGCCGACCTCCAGGGTGCCCAACTCGTCCTGCAGGCCGCACAGGGCGGCACCCTGCGACGTGGCCGAGCGGATGACTTCGAGCGGATGGAAGCCCGCCTCCTGCAGGAGCTCCAGCTCGCGGATATAGCCGAAGCCGAAGATCTGGTAGATGAAGCCCGAATCGCTGCCCGTGCAGACGCGGCCGCCGCGATTCTTGTATTCGTTGATGAACGCCATCCAGAGGCGATAATTCTCCTTCCACTCGATCTCGTTCTGGGTCGACCAGCGATACCAGTAGGAGCCGTGTCCGCCGCGCTGGGGCGTGAAGTAATCCCACATCGACTTCCAGGTGTATTCCTTGTGCCAGTCGGCCTGCCGCGCGCGCATCAGGTCGCGATTGGCGTCGTAGATCGTGAAGGTCGGCACGAACGTGAAGTCGAGCGCGAGGAAATTCTCCAGCACCTCGTTCCATTTGGCCGAGCCGGGCTCGGCGCCCTGCTTGAACATCTGTCCGGAGACGGAGAAGCGGAAATATTCGTCGTTGTAGTCGTAGTCGAGCGGGAAGTTCTGGACCACGCGGTCCTCGAACAGAGCTTCGGGCAGTCCGTAGTAATGCTCGGCGCTCGTCAGCCCCCAGCGCGCCGTGGTGAGCGCGTTCATGCGGGTGACCGACATCTGGGCGTGATGGCAGCCCGAGCGGAGGCCGAGCTTGGCGCATTCGTCGAGCGCTGCTTCCATGATGGCGGGTGGCGCGCCGAAGAATTTTACGCCGTCGGCGCCGCGTTCCTTGAGCTTGCGCAGCCAGGCCCGCCCCTCGTCCGGGGTATGGAGCACCTTCAGCATGTCGTTGACCGCCGGAAAGTAGGCGTAGGCAAGCAGGCGGGGGGCCGCGATGCTGTTCTCCGCCGAACGCTTCTTCTGGTCGAGCATCCAGCCCAGGCCGTTCATCGAGCCCATCTCGCGCACGGTGGTGACGCCGTGCGCCAGCCAGAGCTTGTAGACACAGTCGACAGGCGGCACCCAGCCGTTGGCAGCGTGATTTGGCACGCCGGCATGGGCGTGGCAGTCGATGAATCCGGGCGTGACCCACTTGCCGCGGCAATCGATCTCGTGATCGCCGGCGGCCGGTCGGTTGGCGGCGTTGGCGAGATTGCCCGCGACCTTCTTCAGGAGCGTGATGCGGTTGTTCTCGACCACGATATCGGTCGGCCCGATCGGCGGCGCGCCGGTGCCGTCGATCACCGTCGCGGCCCGCAGCACGAGACGCTTGAAGGGTCCGATGCCGCGGTCGCGCTGACGCGCCGGCACGATCGGGGGCTGGCCCGCCGTGGCGCGGCTCACCGCCAGTTCGTCGCCGGTGGGGGTGTCGCTGGGGATCAGCCGGTCGGTCATGGGCGCCTCCTCGATGATTACGCGATGGTGCTGGACAGTGCCGGCGAACCTAGCGCAGAAGTCGCGCGTCGCACCATCGCAGCCGTATGGGCGCAGCCAATTGTCGCCTTTTTCCCTCGGTAGCTATCGAATAGTCGAAAGAGCAAGCGAACAGCGTGGCAGCCCCGAAGAACAAACTGCTGGAAGGACCGATCCTCCGTTCGCTCCTGACGCTTGCCGTGCCGATCGTGGCGGCGAACATCCTCCAATCGGCCTATCAGATCATCGACGCCTTCTGGGTCGGCAGGCTGGGCGGCGCGGCAGTCGCCGCGGTGTCGCTATCCTTTCCCGTGATGTTTCTGATGTTCGCGATCGGCGCTGGACTGTCGATCGCGGGCTCGACCCTGATCGCCCAGTTCGTCGGCGCCGGTAACCATAAGATGGTCGGCCATGTCGCCGGCCAGACCCTGCTGATGGTCATCGCCGCCTCGCTGGTGCTCGGCACGACCGGTTTCTTTGCCGCCCCGGCGCTGTTGCGCCTGATGGGCGTGGCATCCGACGTCTATGACGGTGCGCTTGGCTTCATGCGCGTATCCTTCATCGGGCTGATCTTCAATTTCTCGTTCTTCGTCTTCCAGGCGATCATGCGCTCGATCGGTCGCGCGACCCTGCCAGTGTACATCGTGTTGGGCACGGTATTCCTGAACTTTGTCCTCGATCCGCTGCTGATCTTCGGCTGGGGACCGGTGCCCGGCTATGGCGTGATGGGCGCGGCGCTGGCGACGCTCGGCACCCAGAGCATCGCGGCGATCATCGGCATCGGCGTGCTGCGGGCGGGAATGCACGGCATCCATGTGCGGGCGGTGGATTTCATTCCCGACGGCGCCCACATAAAGCGGGCGTTCTTCCTCGGATTTCCCGCATCCGTCGAGATGTCGGCCCGCGCCCTCGGCCTGATGGTGATGACCTTCCTCGTCACCAGCTTCGGCACGACGACGCTCGCGGCCTACGGCGTCGGCTCGAACATCCTGCAGGTCATCATCATTCCGGCGATGGGCCTGTCGATGGCGGTGTCGGCGCTCGCCGGGCAGAACATCGGCGCCGGCAACGTCGCGCGCGCCGCCAGCATCGGGCGCCTGGGCGCGTTGATGGGCTTCGGTGTGCTGAGCACGTTCGGCCTGCTCGTCTTTCTCTTCCCAACCCAACTCGTGGCCTTCTTCGTGCCGCAGGACGCCGCGGTCATTGCCGAGGGGGCGAAGTTCCTCCGGATCATGGCGCTGTCCTGGGGCTTCATGGGCGCGCAATTTGCGCTGACCGGCGTATTTCGCGCCTCAGGCAACATGGTGATCAGCATGATGGTGACGATCGTGTCGCAATGGGTGCTGCAATTCCCGTTGGCCTACGTGCTGTCCAGGCACACGCCCCTCGGCGCCGAGGGCCTCTTTTGGTCCGTGCCGGTAACCAACGTCCTCATCACGCTCCTGACGGCGGGAATCTACCTGCATGGCGGCTGGCGCAAGAAGCGCCTGCTCGATGAGGAAGAAGAGCTGACCGGCAGGGTGTCCGAGGAGATCCTGATCGGCGAAGGCGGGCGATAAGGCTGTGTGCATCGGTCGGCGCATCGCGTCGAGTTTTTGCGCAGCATGGTGCGCAGAAACTCGATTGGGCCGGCCCGCGGCGTATAATTGACACTTGACCTTTACTTCAGTATCACTATAGTCTCTTATCACGCCACCGCGTCGTCCCGGAGGCCGGTGACCCTATATCTGGGGCAAGCAATGCTACGCTACACTAATTGGAATTGGCATAACGCTAGCGGAAATTGCGGAAATTGCGGAAACTCCCCCAGCCCCGCGCGCCGCATCGTCCGGCCTCGCTCAAGCCGCGGGCGGGCGGTCCGGATCGTCATGACGCCGCCGCGGCCACGCGATCCGTCCCAACTCGTACCCGAACTGGCGTTCGACGACGGCCGGCGTGGCGTCCGACGCGTCGGCCTTCCGGGCCGCCACCCGCGCCTGCGCCACCTCTTTGGGAACATCGAGCCAGAGTCCCTCGAACGGCACGCCCACCCGCGCCGCCAGCGTCTCGGCCGCGGCGCGCTCGTCCGCGCGCGCGAAGACCGCGTCGAGCACGACGCTGTGCCTCGCCCGCAGCACGCGCTCGGCCCGCGCGAGGAACGCTGCGTAGGTCCGCGCCGACGCCTCTTCCGTGTAGCTGCCAGCCGGCAGGCGCTCCTCGAGGCCGATGCCGGCGGCGCGCTTGCGCTCGACGTCGCTGCGCACCACCACGGCGCCCGGCACGCGGCCGATCTCCGGCGCCATCCTGAGAGCCAGCGTGGTCTTGCCGCTGCCCGAGAGGCCGCCGACGGCCACCAGCCGGGGCGGCGCCGGTTGCAGGAAGGACAGCGCCACCTTCTGGTAATCGCGGGCGCGCGCCGTGTCGGCGCCGCTCACCGCCGCCGCCTGGGCATCGACGAAGGCGCGGATCGAGGCGCGCCGCGACAGGAACATCGGCAACAGGGCCAGTGCCTCCTCGTGCGGCGCGTCCGCCAGCTCGGCAATGCGCCACAGCCACTCATTCAGCAGGCGGTTGGCCAGCGGCCGCAGCCGGCGCTCACAGAGGTCCATCAGGGTAAACGACAGGTCGTAGAGGACGTCGATATTGGCGATTTTTTCCGAGAACTCGATGGCGTCGAACGGTACCGGCTCGCCGTCCAGCATGACGATGTTGCGCAAATGCAGGTCGCCGTGGCAGCGGCGCACCGCCCCGGCCGCCACGCGGCGGGCCACCAGGTCCATATGAGGCTCCAGCGCCTGGGGCATCGCCTCGGCCAGGGCCTCGCTGGTCGGCGGATCGAGCCGGTCGCCGGCCTCGCGCATCTGTCGGATGTCGGCCGCCACCGAGTGGCGATAATCGTCGGGCGTGCAGAAGCCCGCTCTGATCGGCGCCAGCCCGTCATGGAAGAGCGCAACGCGGGCGCCCAGCGCGGTCATCAATTCGGGCGTCAGGGCGCCGCGCTCGGCCATGCGGTCGAGCAGGCCGTCCTCGTCGAAGCGGTGCATGACGACCAGCCAGTCGACGGCATCGGCGGCCGTCTCACCGACGTCGCCCAGCACCAACTTGCCGTCGCGGCCGCGCCGCACCGGCGCCGCGCCGAGATAGATCTCCGGCGCAAGTTGGCGGTTGATCCCGATCTCGGCGGCGCACATCGCGGCGCGCCGCTCGACCGTCGAGAAATCCATGTAGGGAAACTTCACCGCACGCTTCAGCTTGTAGGCGCGCTCGCGGGCGAGGAAGACCACGGCGCCGTGCGTGTCGATGCGCTTGACCGGCGACAAGCATGCTTCGAGGAAGGCAATCGTTTCCGACTGGTCCTCGACGACGAAGGCAGGCTGCCGGTCCATACCTCAGGCCGCGGGCTTGCGCAGTTCGCGATCGTCCCAGCCATCGACGTGCAGGATGACCTCGGCCTGAGGGAATGCCTTGCGCAACGCAGCTTCGACGCGATCGCCGACGACATGGGCGTTGCCGAGCGGCATCGTCGGATCGAGGACGACATGGAGCTGGATGAACTTGGTGAGGCCGGCCGATCGCGTCCGCAGCTCGTGCACGCCGCGGACCTCGGGATGGCTGCGCGCGATGTCGAGGATCCGCTGGCGCTCCTCGTCCGGCAGCTCACGGTCCATCAGCACGTTGAGCGATTCGCGGCCGACTTTCCAGGCGCCGTGAAGAAGATAGAGCGCCACCAGTCCCGCCACGCCGCTGTCGATCAGCGGCTGGCCGAGCCTTCCGGACATGTAAAGGCCGACACCCGTGGCAAGGGTCGCCACCAGGTCGGTTTTGTAGTGCGCCATGTCGGCGCCGATGGCGATCGAGCCGGACTGTTTTACGACATGGCGCTGAAACGCCACCAGGCCGAACGTGAGGACGATCGCCAGCCCGCTGATCAGCAGGCCGACCACTTCCTCGCGCACCTGATGGGGATTGATCAGTCGTTCCCCCACTGCCAGCAGCAGGGCAACGCCCGAAGCGGCGATGAAGCCCGCTTGGACCAGGCCCGCCAGGGCTTCGGCCTTGCCATGGCCGAAGCGGTGGTCGGCGTCGGGCGGGATCAGGGCCTGGCGGACAGCGAAGAACGTCACCAGCGAGCCGATAAAGTCGAGCGAGGTGTCGACCAGCGACGACAGCATGCTCACCGAGTCGGTTATCCACCACGCCGCCGTCTTGGCGGCGATCAGGGTCACCGCCACCGCCATCGAGGCGATGGTGGCGAGCCGCATCAGGCGCCGTGGCTCGATCGCCATTATCGCTTCAGGGATAAAGGGTCCGCGTCGTCCAGGGCTCGCCAGGCGCGGCGCGGCGGTATTCCAGCCGGTCGTGCAGGCGGAACGCGCCATCCTGCCAGAACTCGATCAGCAGCGGTTTCAGGCGGAAACCCGACCAGTGCGGCGGCCGCGGCACCTTGCCGATGACATGTTTGGCGGTGACTTCCGCCACGCGCTTCTCCAGCGCAAAGCGGCTCTCGAGCGGCCGCGACTGGTCCGACGCCCAGGCGCCGATCTGGCTGCCGCGGGCGCGGGTCGCGAAATAGGCGTCGGCCTCCTCGGGCGTGGTCGGCGACACCGGCCCTTCCAGGCGCACCTGGCGGCGCAACGACTTCCAGTGGAACAGCAGCGCCGCCTTGGGTTGCGCCAGCAGGTGCAGGCTCTTGCGGCTTTCAGTGTTGGTGTAGAAGACGAAGCCTTCGGCGTCATAGCCCTTCAGGAGCACCATGCGCAGCGACGGTGTGCCGTCCGGCCCGACCGTGGCCACGCTCATGGCCGAGGGATCGTTGGGCTCGCTCTTGGCGGCCTCCTCGTACCAGTCTCCGAAAAGCGCCAGCGGATCGGACTTTTCCCGAATCATGACCACAATATGAGGGGCTGTGGGCGGCGAGACCACCGGCATCTTGTCCCAATAGGCTTACCCCGCTAAGAACGACCCATGATCGCTGCTGCACAAATGATGG
>DATHNU010001226.1:0-3571 GCA_035485695.1 Reyranella sp.
CTGCCGTTCTCGTTCCGCACCGTCAACCTCAAGAACGGCGTGCAGAAGCAGCCCGCGCATCTGGCGATCAACCGCTACGGCCAGGTGCCGGTGCTGCGCCATCGCGGGCTCACTCTGGTGATGTCCAACGTCATCCTCGACTACCTGGCACGCACGACGGCCAAGTTCGAGGCTGCGACCGAGCAGGATCGCTGGCGGGCGCGGGAGTGGCTGTCGTGGGAAAACGACGCCATCACCAACGTGGCCCGCGTCCGCCATTTCGCCCGTTTCCGCAAAGTCGATCCCGTGATCGTGGATTTCTTCCGTCCCTCGGCCGAAGCCGCCCTCGACTTCGTCGACAAGAGCCTCGAAGGCCGGCAGTGGCTGGTGGGCGACAGCTGCACCATCGCCGACATCGGCTGCTTCGGGCGCATGGTGTTCATGGCCGAGGGCGGCATGTCGCTCGACACGCGGCCCCACGCTGCGGCCTGGCGCGACCGCCTGATGGCGATGCCGGGCTTCGCGCTGCCCTACGACCTCATCCCGAAGAAGGATGCCGAGCTGCCGGCGTGAGGGACCGTCAGCGGAGAAAATTGGAGATCCAGTAGCCGGCCGGCGTGGCCGCGCATTCCGCCGGCCCGCACTGCGCGAAACTGTTGACGGCATTGGCGAGCGCGACGGCGATCAGCAGATAGACGGCAAAGCGCAGGATGCCGCGGAAGCGCATCGCCGTCTGGTGGTCGCTGCGATCATGGTCGGGTCGGCCGGACATCATCAGGAGCAGGGCCGTGACGGCGATCACCGCGAAGAACAGCAGCAGAGACCAGGTGTCGAGATGCATGCCGAGGAGCGGCGAGCCGTAGGCGGCGCCCGGCGAGATGTGCTGCAGCACCTGATAGCCCGACGCGACGACGCCGAACAGCGCGCCCAGCAAGGTGAGGCCATAGTGCACGGGCTGCACGCCGAAGCGCAGGTTGAGGACGAAGCCGAAGCTGCACAGCACGAAAGCCACGCGCTGCAGGATGCAGAGCGGGCACGGCGGCTCGTTCAGGCCGAACTGCAGGCCGAAGGCCACGAGCAGGACCATCGCGATACCGGTGGCACCGGCGGCATTACCCAGGCGAACGAACGCGCCCACCTTGCATCCCTTAGAGCGGCAGCCGCGGCATCTCAATCGCGTAGCGGTCGAACCACAGGACGGCCGCGACGAAGCTCACGCCGAACAGACCGATCGCCGTGCCGCGGTAGCCCGCCGACGCGGTCATCATCGCAATAGCCATCAGCAGGAAGATCAGGGCGGTCATGACGCAACCCCTCAACGACGTTGCAGCTTTACCCAACGCGCAACAGCCGTAGGCGCGGATCGAGCAGATCGCGCAGACCGTCGCCCAGCATGTTAAGGCCCAGCACGGCAAGTGCAATGGCAAGACCCGGCCAGATGGCCAGTTCCGGCGCCTGGAAGATGTAGGTCTGGGCGTCGCGCAGCATGCGGCCCCACGACGGCACTGGCGGTTGCGCACCCAGGCCGAGGTAGGAAAGTCCGGCCTCGGCCAGGATGGCGACGGCGAACTGGATTGTTGCCTGCACGATGAGAACACTGGCGATATTCGGCAACACGTGGCGCACGGTGATGCCGAGCGGCCCCTGCCCCATCGCGGTCGCGGCGCGCACGAAGTCGCGGCTCCACATCGACAGCGCCGCGCCGCGCGTCACCCGCGCGAACACCGGGATGTTGAAGATGGCGATGGCCAGGATGGCGTTCTGGGCGCTCGCCCCCAGCACCGAGGTGATCAGGATGGCGATCAGCACTGCGGGGAAGGCGAAGATGAGGTCGGACGTGCGCGACAGCGCCTCGTCGACCCAGCCGCCGCGCGCCGCCGCCCAGGCGCCCAGGGCGACGCCGGCCGACATGCCGATGCCGACGGCGATCAGTCCGACCGCGATCGAGGTCTGCGCCCCCACCATGATGCGCGAAAGCACGTCGCGGCCGAGATGATCGGTGCCCAGCGGGTAAGTCGACGACGACGGCATCAGCTTGGCGCGCATCTGCAGCTCGTCGACCGCATGCGGCGTCCAGAAGATCGAGACCAGCGCCGTGCCGACGAACAGCAGCAGCAGCACGGCGCCGATCTGGAAGCCGACATGGCGTGACGCGCGCGCAAAAAAACGCTTCATGTCCGCACCCGCGGCCGCGGGTCGAGGAAAGCGTAGGCGAGATCGACCAGCAAGTTGACGGCAAGCACCAAGATGGTGAACAGGATGACGACGTTCTTGATCACGATCAGGTCGCGGTTGTTGATCGAATCGTAGACCAGCTGGCCGACGCCGGGCAGGCGAAACACGCTCTCGATGATGACCGCACCAGCCACCAGAAAACCTGCAATGAGTCCGGCCACCGTCGTCACGGGAATGAGCGCGTTGCGCAGCGCATGCCGGAACAGCACGGTGCGCTCCGGTGCGCCCTTGGCCCTGGCAGTGCGGACATAGTCTTCGCGCAGGGTATCGAGCATGGCCGAGCGGGTGACGCGGGCCAGGATCGCGATCTCGCCCAGCGACAGCGACAGGGCCGGCAGGACGAGCGCGTGCGCCGATTTCAACGGATCGTGCCAGCCGGGAAAGCCGCCGGCCGGGAACCACTGCCAGGTCACCGCGAACAGCAGCACCAGCACGATGCCGAACCAGAAGTTCGGCACGGAAATGCCGATCTGGGTAAAGCCCATGACGCCCCAATCACCCGGCCGGCCGTGCTTCCAGGCCGCGAAGACGCCCAACGGAATTGCCACCAGCATGGCCCAGGCGAGCGCCAGCGCAGCCAGCGGCAGCGTCACCTGAAGACGATCGCCGATCAGCTTGGCGACTGACGTGCCATAGGCATGGCTATTGCCGAGATCGAAAGTCAGCAGGCCACCGATCCAGCGCAGATAGCGCACCGCCAGCGGCTGATCGAAACCATAGGCGGCCCTGAGCGCCGCCAGCGTATCGGGCCGCGCATCGGTGCCCAGCATGACCAGCGCCGGATCGCCCGGCAGGACCTCGACCACGGCGAACACCACGACCGTCGCCAGCGCCAAGGTCACCAGCGCGGCGGCGAACCGGCGGGAGAGGAATTCAAGCACATCCACTCCTTGCCTCCCCCGTCACACGGGGGCGGTGCCCCCGAAGGGGGCGGAGGGGGAAGGCCGCAGTCATTCTGTCAGCCTATTTCAGATCATGATCATCACGTTCAGAAATCGTCTGTGCGGCCTTCCCCCTCCGGCCCTTCGGGCCACCTCGCCCGTATGACGGGGGAGGCAGATGAGCCGGCCGGCCGCCGACGCCGGCGTCACCTCCAATAGACACCCGTCAGGTCCACCTGCGGCGCCGGCGCGTTCTCCCACATGCCGACAAGGTCCTTCTTCCACACGCCGATCTTGGCGAGCTGGAAGAGGAAGCCGTTCACCGCATCGCGGGCGACGATGCGCTGCGCCTGCTTCAGGAGCTCGTCGCGCTTGGCGAAGTCGGTGGCGGCCACGACCTCGCGCCACTTGGCCTTGAACTCCGGCGAATCGTAGCCCCAGTAGTAGCCGTCGCGGGCATAGCGATCGAGATCGTT
>DATHNU010001227.1:0-2565 GCA_035485695.1 Reyranella sp.
TGCATGCGGTGAACGGTGTCAGCTTTGACCTCAAGCGCGGCGAGACGCTGGGCATCCTGGGCGAATCGGGCTCGGGCAAGAGCGTCACCCTGCGCTCAATCCTGCGGCTCCATCCCGAGCACCGTACGCGCTGGTCGGGCAGCATCAAGGTCGAGGGCGATGAGGTGCTGGACATGGGCCCGCGCGCCCTGGGCGACCTGCGCGGCCAGCGGGTCGCCATGATCTTCCAGGAACCGGCGACGGCGTTCGATCCGGTCTTCACCATCGGTCACCAGATCACCGAGACCGTGCGTCGCCACACCGGCAAGAGCGAGACCGATGCCTGGAAGCGCGCCCGTGAGCTCCTTGAACTGGTACGTATCCCCTCGCCGGAGCAGCGGCTGAAAGCCTATCCGCACGAGATGTCGGGCGGCATGCGCCAGCGCGCCATGATCGCGCTGGCGCTGTCGTGCAATCCGAGCCTCCTGCTGGCCGACGAGCCGACCACCGCGCTCGACGCGACCGTGCAGATCCAGGTCCTGCTGCTGATCCGCGAACTGCAGCGCGAATTCCACCTCGGCGTGATCTTCGTGACCCACGATATCGGCGTTGCGGTCGAGGTCTCCGACCGCATCGGCGTCATGTATGCCGGCAAGATCGTCGAGTTGGCAGGGGTCGAGCAGATGGTCGACGCGCCGCAGCATCCTTATAGCCGCGGTCTGCTCGCCTCGACGGTGCATGACGGCATGCGCGGTCAGCGGCTTGAGGCCATTCCGGGTGCGCCGCCCGATTTGGGCGAAGTGCCGACGGGCTGCAGCTTCGCGCCGCGCTGCCGGTTCGTTCAGCCGGCCTGCGTCGCCAAGCCGCCCGATCTCCGCCCGACCAGCCAGCATCATCTCGTGCGCTGTATTCTGACGGAAGCCGTCGCGGCTTAGTCTTGCCGGACCGCGGGCCTCCAGGCCCACCCATTCATGTTCCTCTTCCCCTTGGGGGGAGAGGCTAGGTGAGGGGGTGATGCAGGAGGAAGCTTTCGAGTTGCCCCCTCACCCAACCTCTCCCCCCAAGGGGAGAGGAGTTTGAATCATGAGCGGGCCTGGAGGCCCCTGCTCCACTTGAAGCCCTAGTCGTCGCCGCCGAACATCTCCTTCACCTTGCTGAAGAAGCCTTCGGATTCGGGACTGGTCTTGCCGGCCTTCTCGAATTCCTTGAGCAGGTCCTTCTGCTTGGCAGTGAGGTTGGTAGGCGTCTCGACATTGATCTCGATGTACATGTCGCCGCGCTGGCTGGAGCGCACGATCGGCATGCCCTTGCCGCGCAGGCGGAACTGGTGGCCGCCCTGGGCGCCGGACGGGATATTGATGCGCGCCATCTTGCCGTCGAGCGTCGGCACCTCGATGTTGCCGCCGAGCGTGGCCTGCACCATGGAGATCGGCACGCGGCAATGGACGTCGGCGCCTTCGCGCTCGAACAGCTGGTGGCGCCGCACCGACAGGAAGACGTAGAGATCGCCGGCCGGCCCGCCGCGCGCGCCCGCTTCGCCCTCGCCGCTGAGGCGGATGCGCGTGCCATCCTCGACGCCGGACGGGATGTTGACCTTCAAGGTCTTGTCGCGCCGGACCCGACCCTGGCCGGCGCAGCTGCGGCACGGCTTGTCGATCACCTGGCCCGCGCCGTGGCAGGTATGGCAGGTACGCTCGACGGTGAAGAAGCCCTGCTGGGCGCGCAGCCGGCCACGGCCGTGGCAGGTCGCGCACTGCTGCGGCTTGGAGCCGGCCTCGGCGCCGCTGCCGTGGCAGACCTCGCAGGCCACCGAGCTCGGGACGCGCACCGTGGCTTCGGTGCCGGCATAGGCCTGCTCCAGGGTGATCTCGAGATTGAAGCGCAGATCCTGGCCGCGCATGTCGGCGCGTCCGCCGCGTCCGCGCTGGCCGCCGGCGCCGAACATCTCCTCGAAGATGTCGCCGAACACCGAGCCGAAATCGAAGCCCTGGCCCTGAAAGCCCCCCGGTCCGCCGGGTCCGGCAGCGCCCTCGAAGGCGGCCGGACCGTAGCGGTCGTAGGCCGCGCGCTTCTCAGGATCCTTCAGGATATCGTAGGCGTGATTGATGTTCTTGAACTGCTTCTCGGATGCCTCATCGCCCGAATTGCGGTCCGGATGGTGCTGCATGGCGAGCTTGCGGAACGCCTTCTTGAGATCGTCGGCGCTCGCCGTGCGGCTGACTCCGAGCAGCTCGTAATAGTCCTGCGACATACGCTCTACGCAGCCCCCACTTGCCGCCTATAGGTCGGCCTCCCGCGCGAGCGGGAGGCCGGTTCATCTTCCTTTTTGTTCCGGCTCAGCCGGAGCCCGTCTTCTTGTTCTTGTCGGTGACGTCCTCGAACTCGGCATCGACGACCTTGTCGTTCTTCGCCTCGTGCGCGCCGCCACCGGCCTCGCCGCCGCCCGCGCCCGGCCCTGCACCGGCTTGCGCATCGGCCTGCTGGGCCTTGTACATCGCCTCGCCGAGCTTCATCGCCGCCTGGGCAAGGTCGTTCGTCTTGGTCTTGATCTCCTCGGCATTCTCGCCGGTCAGCGTCGACTTCAGG
>DATHNU010001228.1:0-2698 GCA_035485695.1 Reyranella sp.
TCGGCAGCCGTCAGTACGGCGCTGTATCCGTATTCGCCGAGTTCGACCGGGGCGGTCACGATAATCTCGGCGCCGAAGCCGTCTTCTTCGAGGACGGCGAGCGGCGCGCTGCCAATCTCACGGCCGGCAGCGTCATGGAACGAAATCTGATCACCCGAAAGATCGTAGTCTTCGGGGCATTCTGCCACAGCCTTGAGAGTCAGCTCAGCGCCGGCGTCGACTTCCTGGGGCGAAATCGACAGGCTCAGGGAAACGGGGAAAAGAACGGATTCCCGACCATTCATGGATAGGTTCCTTATCCGAAAATGCTTCGGCCCGGTTGCTTCAAGCGAGCCCACATAGCGCCCTCGCCGACGGCGGGGCGTGTCGGCGGGCCACATGGCCCGCCGACACCACGCGCCGTTAGGTCAGGCGGCCGGTTCGGCAGCCGCGTGCGTCCCCGCGATATAGCCAGTGACACACGCGCGGCCAATGCCGTGCTGCCGGCCGCCGCCGGAGGCCTCGCCGCCGGCATAAAGGCCCGGAATAGGCTTCCCATATATGTCGATGACCTGGCAATTGCCGTCGATTTTCAGTCCGCCATAGGAATCGTTGACGGCCAACGGGATCAGCGCGGCATAGAATGGCGCCTTGGCGATCTTGTGCATCACTGGCTTCTCGAAGTCAGTGTCCTTGCCGGCGTCGGCGAAGGCGTTGAACCTGGCGACGGTTTCCTCGAGATATTTGAGCGGCATGTGCTGGAACCGGTTGCCCACCACCAACCGGGCAAGCTCAGCAAGCGTATCCGCCTTGAAGAAGGTCCCGTTCGGGGGATCGGCGATATAGGGGTAACGGACCGGCCATTTATTGGCATCGACCGCTGCCTGGTCGAAGATCGCCCAGACCGGCCCCGAGGAGTAGTCCGGAGCGCGCGAGCCTTCGTTCATGGCCATCGCCGCGTCCGAGCCAGGCCCCGAGATATAGCTCAAGCGGACATGCTTCACGCTGGCGTTCCGCCAATCGAGGGGGGTGAAGGGCCTGTTGGTTCCGGCCGAGCCTAAGGGGTACTTGGCTTCCGCACTGCGCTCGGCGCCGGTCGATATCTCATCGTGGAAGCGCTTGCCGACCTGGTTGACGGCAATGATGTATTCCCAGCCTGCGGTACCGATGTTGATGCCGAAGGAACCGATGAACTCGAACGCCGGGTGCCCCGGCATCACCTTGTCCCAAACGTCGCTGACGGCCAGAATGCTATTAAGCCTCGGGGTGGCTAGGGAATGACCGTAGGACTGGAAAAGACCGCCGAGGCCTGCCCCGACTTTCATGCCGGCCAGAATGCCGCTCGCGTCCTCGTGGAGCGGGCCCATCAGGCCGGTGCTGTACTGCATTGAAGGTTCGCTCATCCGCGGGTCGAATTGGGTGCGGAAGGGAATGTTGCCCATGAAGCCACCGGTCCCCACGACCACCGCCCTGCGAGCGCGGATGTAGATGACCTGCTTTCGTTCGTCGATATTGCCGTTGCTCCAGAAGCTCTCCAGCCGTTTGCCCGTCTTGGGACTGAAGCGCGGCGTGTAGCTTGCCTTGACACCGATAATCCTGCCGGAATCGCCACCCTCGCGGATGATTTCGTCCAGATGCCGGTTCATCATGAACCTGACGCCCGCCTTGCGGGCGGCGTATTCAACGGAGCGCGAGATGACGTAGCCGCCGCCTACGCAGCCAGGAGCGCCCCAGGCGTCAACCGGTGCGCCGGCGAACCCGCAGGTTTGGGGGTTGAAGGGTGATTGTCTTTCCTCCGCCAAGTTGCCGGCGTCTTCCTGGGTGATCGTCCCCGCCTCGATGTCCGTCTTGGCGCCGAGCTTCATGATCGAATAAGCGGCCCGCCCCTTGGTCATGCCGCCGCCGGTGTGCGTAGTGGTAATGCGCGACCAGCGCACATGGTTGTCCGTCAGGAACTGGCGGGTCGCGGCCGCGTTGTCGGCCCACCCCCGCTGGAATGCGCGCGAGTTGTAGCGATAGTCGGCAACCGCGCCGTTGTCGACGACCGACCAGTCGGTCGTGTCGCGAAACAACGTCTCGGGGTCGTCGGTCAGATCCTCTTTCGCCAGCAGCGGGGCGGTCAGCCATCCGTCGGGATCGGGACGGCCTAGGCGATCGCGTTCCTGGACGTGGTCGCCGCCGCCGAACGACGACTGTCCGCCGTTATGCGCCAATTTCCCGCCGATATCGAAGTTCTGCTCGATGACCAGCACATCGGCGCCCAGGTCATGGGCGCGCTTCGCCGCCACGATTCCGGTCCCACCGGAGCCGCACACGATCACATCCGCCTCGTAGTCCCAGCGAATGTCAGCGGGGGCCCGTTGTGCCTCTGCCTTGCCAGGGGCCGACAGGATGGCCGCGCCCAATCCGGCGACAGCGCCCGCCTTGACGAAGTCGCGCCGGCTTGCGGCCGTCTGATCCCGAAGCTCGGCGACCTTTGTTTCGCGTTTTTTGACCACGATTAGTTTCCTCCTGGGTAAGCCAAGCAGCGGCCCGCGGAATGACGATACCACATTGGCAGCGCACGCAAGCCACGTAACAAGATTTGCCACAACGCTACGACCACAAAAGCCCACATTTCCAGTCGGCAATCGGGCGGCGACCCCGCCCTAGGCCCCGCCTTACCTTAAAGGCGGGGCCTAGGGCGGGGTCATTGGCTACAAGCCGGCTGCGCCAATGC
>DATHNU010001229.1:0-4375 GCA_035485695.1 Reyranella sp.
CAAGCCGCACGGCAACTGGTCGGGCGGCCATGCCGTCGGCTGGGACATGAACGCGCCCGAGTTCGGCGACCTCGAGGTCGGCGACAATTTCCAGAAGCACTCCTACCCGCTCGGCATCATGGTGAACGCCAACGGCGTGCGCTTCGTCGACGAGGGCGCCGACTTCCGCAACTATACCTACGCCAAGTACGGCGCGGTGATCCTGGCCCAGCCGCAGCAATTCGCCTGGCAGATCTTCGATTCCAAGGTTCTGGACAAGCTGCGCGACGAATATCGCATCAAGCGCATGACCAAGGTGCGCGCCGACACGATCGAGGAGCTGGCCAAGAAGCTCGAAGGCGTCGACGAGCAGCAGTTCCTGAAAACCATCAAGGAATGGAACGCCGCCGTGATGACCGACGTGCCGTTCAATCCGGCGGTCAAGGACGGCCGCGGCGTGCGCGGGCTGGCCGTTCCCAAGAGCAACTGGGCCAACACGATCGACCAGGCGCCGTTCGAAGCCTATGCCGTGACTTGCGGTCTCACCTTCACCTTCGGCGGGCTCAAGATCACCAACGAGGGCGAGGTCGAGAGCACCGACGGCAGCACCATCCCCGGCCTGTTTGCGGCCGGCGAGCTGGTAGGTGGGCTGTTCTATCACAACTATCCCGGCGGCACGGGGCTGGTGTCCGGCGCCGTGCTCGGCAAGCTGGCCGGCGATTCGGCTGGCCGTTACGTCTCGGGGAAGAACTAGTTCAAGAGCACCGTGTCATCCCGAGCGCAGCGAGGGACCTTTAAGGCCACAGCAAAGGTCCCTCGCTGCGCTCGGGATGACAGCTTTTTTGGAGATACAAAACACATGGACGCCATCACCCGCCGCCACGCCCTCGCGCTCGGCTCGACCACCCTCCTCCTGCCCTCCGCCTTGCGCGCCCAGGCGGCCTGGCCGAGCGGCCCGGTGACCTTCGTGGTCGGCTACGCCGCCGGCGGCAGTTCGGACATCAATGCCCGAGAGCTGGCGCATATCATGTCGCCGGTTCTCGGCCAGCAGATCATTGTCGACAACAAGGGCGGCGCCACCGGCTCGATCGGCTTGCGTGCCGTGGCCAACGCCAAGCCCGACGGCTACACGCTGTTCTTCGCCGTCGGCACCAACGTTGTCATCAACCCGCATGTCCAGAAGGGCATGATCGACACCATCGCCAGCCTGGCGCCGATCTGCCAGACGACGTCCTATCAATACGTGCTGGCGGTGAACCCCAAGGTGCTGGCCAGCACCGCGGCCGAGCTGGTGGCCCTGGCCAAGAAGGATCCGGAGAAGCTCACTTACTCGTCCTCGGGAGTCGGCGGCAACAATCATCTCGCGGGCGCACTGTTCGCCGAGACGTCGGGCATCCAGCTCACCCACGTGCCCTACAAGGGCACCGGCCCGGCGCTGGCCGACGTGATCAGCGGCCAGATCACCATGAATTTCTCCTCGCTGCCGCCCGCCGTCACTCAGATCAAGGCCGGCAGCCTCAAGGCGCTGGCAGTGACCGGCGACAAGCGCGTCAGCGCGCTGCCCGACGTGCCGACGCTCAAGGAACAGGGTATCGACGTGGTGGTGAACGGCTGGCAAGGCCTGTTCGCGCCGGCCAAGACGCCCGACGCCATCCTCGACAAGATCGAGAAGGATACCAAGGCCGCGATGAAGGATCCCAAGTGGGCGGAGGCGTTGGCCAGAGACGGCCTGGAACTGCCGCCCGACCGCACGCGGGCCGAGTTCGCCAAGTTCGTCGCCGACGAGCACGCCTTCTGGGGCAAGAAGCTCAAGGTATTGAAGATCGAGATGGAGTGACGCCTCTCGATGCGCGCTCAGGCCTTGCAGGACAACACGCCGTAAGAGCGCTTGCCGACGATCGGCTGCGTGACGACCGTGGCGGGGTCCAAGTGCTTCCACGCTTCAAACATCCGGCTGTACAACGATCTCGAGTCGAAGAAGACGCAGGCCGTCCTGGACGCGAGGACCTTGGCGATCCAGGCATCTTCGTCGGACTTCAGCCAGACGCTGCTCTCTTTCGCGGTGATGCCTGAAACCGAGCGGAATTCGCCGAAGAAATAGAGCAACTCGGGATAGAGGGCGAGGCCGTCGAACGCGGGGAACACCAGCTCGACGGGGCGTCCGCGCAGCCGATCGCGCAGCAATCCAACGAGTTCCTCCAACTCGCCAAAGGCCTTGTGATTGCGAAACGCGACCTGGTACTGCGGTATCGGCGAATAGCGGGACGCGATGCCGGGTGGCTGGTCCCGGGCGCTCCACAAGGCGTGATAGACGCCGAGGACCGCGGCCGAGTCCCTCCAGGCAGTGCCGAACCCCGCCACCCTGCGACCGAGCTCGGCTCTGCCAACGATCCCGGCTTCGACGACCAGCGCCACGGACACGGCCAGCAGCACGCCGCGGCTGAGGCCGGGCTTGACGCACTGCCACGCAAACAGCGGCAGCATGAGCAGGAACAGGGGCAGGAGAAAGGACGGCCCGGCGAGATGCGACAGGTCCGAGCGCAGCAGCGTGAAGAGATGGAGCGCATAGGCGCCCACCGTCACGCCGGCAAACTTCCAGACGAACCGCCGTTGGCCGTCGCCGGCCGACGTCCAGCGCCGCGCGAGGAAGCCCGCCAGCAGCCCGATCGAGAGCATCAGCAGGAGGGCAAACCCGTAGGTCTGCAACGGCGCCCGCAACCCGCCGTGGGTCGTGAAGGATTCGTCGACCCAACCGTTCACGATGTCGAAGCGCACGGACAGTCCCACGTCGTCCGACCAGGCCGAGTTGGAGACGCCGGCCATGACCAGGCTCGACTGCGCGTTGAGCTGCCGCACAAGGTCGACGAAATTAGAGAGGCCGAGGGAACTTGCGACCAGCACCACGAAGACCGCCGCGCCGCTTGCCACGAACAGGGCGGCGAAGCGGACGAAAGAGCGCCAGGGCAGGCCGCGGACGGGCCCATACAGCACGAGCGAAAGCATGAGCACCAGCAAACCGCCGGAAACATTCTCCTGGCTCAGGAAGCCGCCCGCGCCCCAGATCGCTCCGGCAAGCATCGGCGCGATCCACCGGCGTTGCCGTGGCCAGTCATTCAACAACACGTGAGCGAGCAGCAACGCCAGGATCGGCACCGCGAGCCAGCGCGTCAGGACCGCCCATCCGGCGAGATCGAGAACGCCGGCGGGGCTCGGCCAGAGCACCCATCCCACCAGCGCGGCGATCGCCCAGCCGAGCCCCAGCAACTGCTGCAGGACGACAAAGAAACCGACGACGCAAACCACATCGATGAGCAGGGCGCCGGCGTAGAAACCGTGATTGCTGAAATTAATGATATCGGTGGTGAAGTACAGGAGGAGCAGGTTGCCCAACCCATATTGCGTCTGGGCTTCGAGATAGGGCACGGCCCCGAGACGGATCTGTTCCAGGACGCCCAGGTGAACGTGCGAGTGATAGTCGTAGAACCTTGCGAGCGCGCCCGAGTCACCGGGGATCACGTCGCGCAGGGCGGCAACGCCGATCCAGCAATAGGCGAGGACGGCGATGAGCACGGCGCCCAGCAGGCGGGCGGCCCACCGACGATGGGGAAGTTCTCCGACCATCCCTCGCCCGGCGTCCCGGCGATCGAAGACGAAGCGTGCCATGGCGTGGTGGAAGATCACGAAGGCCACGACCACGAGGTAGGCGAAGGTCAACTGGCGCTTGTCCAGCAGCCCCCATTGCACGACCACGTCCTGCCGCGTCACGCTCAACGTCGTCAGCGCAAGCCAGGCATATCCTGCAACGCTGCCGATGAAGCCCGCACAGTAGAGAATGACGGCAAAAACACTCGGGGCGAAAGGCCGGCCCGGACGAACGGTCAGGCCCACGCTCCCGGCGATGTGCGCAAGGCCGCTGTCGAGGCGGCGGCCACCGCCTGCCGCGGCGGCCTGGACAAGCGCCAGCGCCGCCGCGACCGTCGGCACCGCCGCGAGCACGAACCAACCCTTGTGCGGAAGGAGCGATACCTCGACCAAAAGAAGCGACGCAGTGGTGAGGGTGATGAGGCCGCACAGGTGGAAATTGACCGCCGGCTCGAGGAGCGCGCCTTTGATACGCCGGGCCGTCGCCAGCTCGGACACTACCGGCCCTTCCTCAGGATCGATGATCGTCCCCAGATCAATCGATTCGACACGACGAACCTCCACATGATGTCGATGACGAGGCCCATCGAGGCCGCCACGAAAGTATGCCCCTCAAAACGCAGGTAGGTGATCTGCGCCGTGCTGACATTGGCGACGATGCCGACGGAGGCGATGATACTGTACAGCAGCAGCCCCTTGTAGAAGGCCACCCCGCGCAGGCGGTCGGCGTAATAGGTGAGCACGTTGTTGATCG
>DATHNU010001230.1:0-5005 GCA_035485695.1 Reyranella sp.
CATTGATCCCGGCCGCCGCCACAGCTTCGGCGCGCGCCCGCCAATCGTCCGCCACCTGCTCGATCAGGAGGGCACGAGCGAACTCCGGCGCGGCCTGGTAAGCGGCGGCCAGCGAGGCGTCCTTGAAGCTCGACAGCAACGGCTGCGGCAGATGGCTCGGCCAGCAACGCCGCAGGGTCGCGACCGCCACGCGCGCAGTCTCCGCCTCGCGACCTTCGGTGGGCTTGATCTCGACGTTGCATCCCAACCCCAATTCACCCCAGCAGGCGATCGCCTCCTCGAGGGTGGGCACATCGGCTGGCAAATCGGCGCGCCGCGTCTCGGCCACCAGCCGGTCGATGCCCGTGGTGCGCTTCAAGGAGTCGTCGTGCATCGCGATGGGCACGTCGTCGGCGGTCAGCACGATGTCGGCCTCGACCCACGTCGCACCGCGCCGGCGGGCTTCGCGGAAGGAGGCCAGCGTGTTTTCCGGGGCATAGGCGGCCGCCCCGCGATGACCAATGACTTTCGGTAGTTGCAGCATTTGCCAATACAAAGCTAACTCGGGCTGGTGCAATAGGCGAATGTCCCAACCCATGTCGACTTTTCCCGACCGATTCCGGCTCGATGGCCGCACCGCCCTGATCACGGGGTCGGGCCGCGGGCTGGGCTGGGAAATGGCCAAGGGCCTGGCCGAGGCCGGCGCCAAGGTCCTGCTGCATGGCCGTTCGCACGAGCGGCTGGCGCCCCGCCTCGAGGAGTTGGCCGCCGCGGGCCCCTCGGCAGACGGGCTTTGTTTCGACATGGCCGACCGGGCCGCCATGCAGGTGGAAGTCACGCGTGCCGGGCCGATCGACATCCTGGTGCACAATGTCGGGGAGCGCGATCGCCGTCCCTTCGCCGAGATCGAGCCCGACGCCTTCGCCCGCCTGATCGACGTCGACCTTACGGCAGCCCATGCCCTGGTCCGCCTGGCCGTGCCGGGCATGATCGAACGGAGCTGGGGGCGCCTGATCCTGGTGACCTCGATCGTCGCCGACCTCGCCGTGCCCGGCGCCTCGTCCTATATCGCGGCCAAAGGCGGCCTGTCGGCGCTGGCGCGTGCGCTGGCGGCCGAACTGGGCGGCAAAGGCATCACCTCCAACGCGCTGTCGCCCGGCTTCTTCGCCACCGAGACCAACGCCCAAATGATCAACTCGCCGATGGGCGAACGCCAGCGCGAGCGCTGCCCGGCCAAGCGCTGGGCCGAGCCATGGGAGATCGCCGGCGCCGCGGTCTTCCTCGCCTCGCCGGCCGCCTCCTACGTCAACGGCCACACGCTCACGGTCGATGGCGGCGTGTCGGCAACCTATCTCGCCTGAAGCAGGGCCGACGCGCGGACCGAGGCTGTCACCAACCCAGTTCCTTCAGGGCCCAGCCGGCATTCCAGATCTTGGTCATGTGCCGGATCTTGTCGCCGTCGAACTCCATCGAATAGACGTAATCCGATTTCGTGCTCTTGCCGGTCGGTGGCGGGCCGCCCTCGCCGGTATGGGTGCCGGAAAACACCGCATAGGCCGTTACGTTGTCTCGTTCGGTATCCGTCGCGAACGATTTTATGTCGTAGCGGCCGTCGGGCATCATTTTCATGAGGCCCTGCATCCAGTCGGCGTACTGCTGGAGCGTGCGGACTTCCGCCAGCGGCTCGGCTTGAGCGGAAAACGTCGCGTCGGGCTTGCAATACGATTTGCACGCCTCCCAGCCCTTGCCCTTTTCGCAGGCGTCGAAGAATTGCATGGCGACGGTGGCGATGGATGACATCCTCTCTCTCCTTCTTGCTACGATGCAGGTGTGAACAGCCCGGCCAGCGTCCTTACGGCCTGCTCCGCCTCGGCACGGTCGGGCGTCTCGTTGGTGTCCCCGTAGCCTTTCATCTCGCCGCCTTCGAAGGACTGGACGACGATCCCGTCGCGGCGCGGCACGGCGATGATCTGGCGGTAGGTCAGCCCGTAGCGCACGTCGGGCTGCGGGATCAGCCGCGCGATCTGCCCCCGCACGGGGACGAGGGTCTCGTCCTTCCACAGTGCCCGCGCGCCGTAGCCCGGGCAGTTGATGACCACTCTCTTGCCCAGGGCGGCGATCTGCGACGGGGCGTGGAACTCGGCATGCCGGAACTGGCCGCCGGCGATGAAGAAGTCGTTCAGCAGGGTGTGGCCGTAGTCGGCGATGTTGAAGATCATCATCTCGTTGCGCGCGACGGAAGCCCCCTTGAAGGGCGTGGCGCCGGCCGGTACCCGCCGCCATTTCGGCACGAGGTCGGCGATGCTTTTGCCGTACTCGGCGAACTCTGGGCCTTGCGGCACGCTGCCGCCGCGGCGAAGCGGTGGAGCCTCGTCGGTGACCGAGTATTGGTCGATCCACTCCACCGGCGTGCCGGGCAGGCCGAGATAGTTCCGATGGGCCTTGAAGGCCGTGCGCGCCATGTCCTCCCACACCGCCGCGAAGTCAGGTGCGGTGGCACCGACCAGCGCGATGCGCGAATCGGGCGTCCATTCGCCGGTGGCCCGCGCCGACGTCGTGAGCGGCAGCTGCTCGCTGGCATAGATCGTGACCCGCGCGCCGGCACGTTGCGCCAGGATCGCGGAGGTGAGTCCCAGCACACCGCAGCCGATGACCGCCACATCGCCGGGGCTGGCCTGCATGGCCAGGCGCACCGCGCGGGCGCTGGAGCCCCAGGACAGCGACCAGCCGCTGCCGCCATGGCCGTAATTGTGCACGACCAGGGTATCGCCCAGGCGCTCGGTGTCCACGCGTGGCCCGGCGGGACGGAACGGACGCAGGCAGACGGCGATGTCGAAGATCCGGTCGGTCCGTGCGCGGATCGCCACGAGCTGTGGGGCGGCCTCGAACGACGAGCCGCCAGGCGCCGTCGAACAGCCGGCCAACGCGCCGGCCCCCAGCAGCGATGCCTGCAGCAGCCCGCGTCGGCTCATTTCACTTTGGCGCACTGCTCACCCTCTCCGCTTGACCGAAGCGGCCAAGACTAGGCGCAGACCAGACGACACGGAAGTTCTTGAACTTTCATGGGCGACAAAAGAGCTTGTTCCTCAGACTGCATCTTCCAGGGAGCCCGCCCATGTTCCGCCTCGCAACGATCCTGTTCGCCAGCACCCTCTTCCTCGCCGGTCCGGCCGGGGCGCAGCGGCGCCTGCCCGACATTCCGCCCGCGCAGTACGACGCCGAGCAGAAGAGGGCCGCCGAGGAATTCCAGGCGGCACGCAAGGTCCCGCTGTCGGGCCCGTTCCAGGTGATGATGTACAGCCCGGAAGTCATGAGCCGGGCGCGCGCCATGGGCGATTACCTGCGCTACCACTCGGCGATCGGCAACACGCTGAGCGAGCTGGTCATCCTGATCACCGCGCGGGCGTGGACGCAGGGCTACGAATGGTCGGCGCACCAGCCGATCGCCCTCAAGGCCGGGATCTCCAAGGACATCGTCGACGCGATCGCCGAAGGACGGCGGCCCACCGCGATGAGCGCCGACGAGGAAATCGCCTACGACTTCACCATGGAGCTGCAGAACAACCGCAGCGTCTCCGACGCCACCTTCGCCAAGGCCGAGAAGCGCTTCGGCACGAAGGGCGTCGTCGATATGGCGGGTATCAGCGGCTACTACACGTTCCTCGCCATGCAGCTCAACATGGCGCGCCACCCCGTTCCGGCCGACGCGCCGCCCCTGCCGCGCTTCCCGAACTGATCGCAGGACGAACCCAACTTGGCACCCGGCCTCCTTCAAGCGGCCAGGATCTCGCGGATGCGCGGCAGATGCTCACGGCCCCAGTACAGATCGCCGTCGGGGAAGAGGAAGCTCGGCACGCCGAAAACGCCCTTGGCCTCGGCTGCTTCCTGGACGGCCTTGAGCTCGCGCCGGCCTTCGCCCTCCAGGAACGCATCGAACTCGGAGACATCGGCGCCGGCGCGCTTCAGCACATCCTTGAGCGCCGCGGGATTCTCGATGTCGAGCTCGCGCTTCCAGAACCGCTCGAAGACCTCGTCATTGTAGGCGCGGTGGGCGCCCTGCCGCTTGGCATGGAGCAGCCCGATACCGGCCAGCGAGGAATCCCAGATCTTCTGCGTGCCGCGGATGGTGAGCCCGACCCGGTTCGCCTCCCGGCGCACATCCATGTAGCTGTACTTGACGCGGCGCCATTGGTGGGCGTTGCGGTCCTGCTCCAGGACGCGGCCCGCAGCGTCGACCTTGGCGCTCCCGAGATAGGCCGGGATGTCCAGGATGTACGGCAGCCAGTCGAACTCGATGCCGGTGTCGCGTTCCAGCCGATACGCCGGCTCCTTGGTCAGATAGGCATAGGGGCTCTTGTAGTCGATGTAGAGCTTGAGCGTCTGTGCCGGCATGCAGTCTGGGCGCTCCCTTGTGCCTCTGTTCAATGGCTGACTAAACCACGCGGAAGTTCTTGAACTTTCGTGGTCGGCAGAAAAGACCAGCATTCTCAACGCTTTACAAGCGTCGGTTCCTCAAAATCGACCCATGCAAAACCTGTGCATCAACAAAACGACGCTGAGACCTCGCAAAACCTAGGCACGTCCAACGCAAATCGACTGCTCGCCTATCCGACGGCGCCAGGTAGCGGCCAGTCTCCAATACGAGGCTCAAATGAGGGCTGCCACCGCCGGTCAGCGGGTCCGGTTGTATTGGTAGTCCTCACGCGAACTGCCTTCGGCCCGCAGCCCTGGCGGCATCGGCGCGCGGGTGAGGTTGACCTTGGCGTGGACGTCGAGCGCGGCCTGGTCGGACCACAATTCCAGCAGCGCGAGTTTGTCGGGGTTCAGCACACTCTGAAATACCTCGAACTGTTCGCAGCCGGGTTCCTTCGCGACGTCGGCGCAACGCTGCCGGAAGGCCTGCGCGAGTTCCGCCCCTTTGCCTGGGGCCGCATTGATTGAGACGACCAGCCGAATTTTCATGGCGTATCCCTATGCGAATGACGTGCAAGAGTAATTACCCCGGCTTGCCGCGCGTCAAGCGGAG
>DATHNU010001231.1:0-5361 GCA_035485695.1 Reyranella sp.
GTCGGGAGGTCGCATGCGTCCGCCCGATCTCCTGCGGGTCGGCCAGATGGTGCTGGCGAACGGCGCCTGGCAGGGCAAGCAGATCGTGCCGGCGGACTGGCTGAAGCGATCGACGACGCCCGCCGTCACCATTGAGGGCACGCGGCGCTATGGCTGGCACTGGTATCTCGGCGAGCTTCCAGTCGGCACACCGCGCCACGCCGAACCGACGATCGGCGCCATCGGCTGGGGCGGGCAGCGCCTGTTCCTCGTCCCGGCGCTCGACCTCGCGGTCGCCATGAACGCCGGTAACTATCGCCTGCCGATCATGGAGCAGGGCCGCATCGGCACCACGCTGATCACCGACCTGGTGCTCCCGGCACTGTCATAGAATCATGCCGGACCGCGGGCCTCCAGGCCCGCTCATGATCATGCTGCGGGCCTGGAGGCCCGCGGTCCGGCAAGAATATTCAGGTCTGCGGCATGAACTCGAGCATCAGGCCGCCCGCCTGTTCGGGCGCCACCAGCACGCGCTTGTCCTCGCCCAGTGCAAAGGACACGTTGTTGGCGCGCAACAGCGCCTGCAGCGGCGGCGAGCGCTCGATGGCGATGGTGGCGCCGACCACGGCCGGCAGCGACTGGGGGGCCATGACCTCGAGCGCCTTGTATTCGCTCTGATAGGCGGCGGGCGACCAGATCAGGAGTTCCACGGAGCCCGCCTTCACCATCATGCAGCCCTCGAGGATCTCCTCGATCTTGGCCGTCCACGCGGCTTCCAGCGCCTTGGCGACCTCACGCGGATCCTCGGCCACGGCATGGATCGCCATCATGGCGAGCGCGCCGTTGGGATGGACGATCCATTCCGGCTCCATGAAGGCGTCGGGCGTCTCGTGGCGCACCGGGAACCAGGGCAGGGGTCCGCCGCTTTCACCGACCACGACGCCGGCATCGACCTCGAAGCCGTCCTCGGTCTCCCAGGCGTGGGTGCGCTCCTCGCCCTCGAGCTCGGCCACGTTCAGGGCCAGGGCAACGACGGCCGGATCACCCTGCAGCAGCTCGACGTAGTTGGGCACGTCGTCCTGGTCGGGCTGGAAGCAGATGCAACGCGGTTCCACGCCCTCCGGCGTCAGGTTGAAGCCGAGCTGCAGCAGCCGGCTGGCGGTGGCCTCCGGATCGGAGAGGGTCAACGAAAGGTGATCGATGTCGCGCGCCTGAATCTTCATGCCCGCTCATACAGGCTTAACGGTGCCGCGCTCAAGTGCGATGCTGGCTCTGGTTCAAGCACGGAGAGAGAGAGAATGTCCAAGCTGACACTTTACGGCATCTGGCTGAGCGGCCCGACCTACAAGGCGGGGCTGGCAATGTCCCTGATGGGCCAGCCCTTTGCCTACAAGCACGTCGATCTGCGCGCCGGCGCCCACAAGCAGCCCGACTACCTCGCCATCAACCGCTTCGGCCAGGTGCCGGCGCTGGTCGACGGCGACCTGAAGCTCTGCCAGTCGGGCTCCATCCTGCTCTATCTCGCCGACAAGTTCGGCAAGATGGGCGGCAAGACGGCCGAGGAGAAGGCGCGGGTGCGCGAATGGCTGTTCTGGGAGTTCGATCGCCTGGCCGGCAACATCTATCGTCCGCGCGCCATCAAGCGCGGCTTCATGAAGGCCGACGACAACGTCCACCAGCTCTATCTCGGCCAGGCCCATGACGCGCTGAAGGTGCTCGACGCCTCGCTGGCCAAATCGGCATTCCTGGTCGGCAATGAAGCCACGGTCGCCGATGTCGCGGTCTACGGCGATGTCGCCTATGCCGGCGAAGCCGCCATCGACCTTGCACCCTTTCCGAACGTGAAGGCGTGGATGGAGCGGATGGAGAAGCTGCCGGGCTTCAAGAAGTACGAGGACGTGCTGCCCAAAGAGGACGCGGCCTGAGACAAGGCGTACGCCGCCGCCACCTTCATGTTCCTCTCCCCTGCCAGGGGGAGAGGTTAGGTGAGGGGGCTTCGAAGGATGTACGTAACCCCCTACCCAGCCTCTCCCCCTGGCGGGGGAGAGGAGAATGAAGAAGAGCGGGAGCGCGTCTTGTTCGGCCGACGTCAGGCTGCCGCCAGCGTCTTCCTCATCACCTTCGCCGCCTCGTCCATCATCCCGCCGATCGCGGGCGCGAGCTCGTCCGGCAAGAGGTCGATCGTCCACACGACTCGGCTGCCGTCGCCCTCGGGGAAGACCTGGACGGCGGCGTTGTAGTGGCTCGCCCGGCCTTCGACCACGGCATAGACCAGCCGGCACGCGCCATCGTCCAGCGTCACCAGCCGCTCGCGCGCCACCAGACCGTTGAAGAAGGTGACGATGCGATCGCCGCCCTCCATCTTGAGGTCGGTCAGGAAGCCCGGTGCCACCTTGGTGTGGACCTGGCCGAAGTCGCGCAGCGCCTGCCACACCGGGGTGGCGCCGGCGGCCACGGGAATTTCCTTTCGAAGCGTTGCCATATCGTGTCTCCTCGCTGGCAGCGGACAATGGTGATCCAGGCCGTTTCGGTCTGGCGATTTTCGGACATGGTCGCCCCTCGTGCGGCCGGCGCGGGGTGGCGATGCGTTTCGGTCTGATCGGTTACGGCGCCTGGGGCCGCTTTCATGCCGACGCCATCGGCAAGGCGCCCGGCGCCGAGCTGGCGGCGATCGCTTGCGCGAGCGAAGTCACCGCCGCCGCCGCACGCGAACGGCATCCCGCGGTCAAGGTGCATCTCGACTGGCGGGCCCTTCTGGCCGACCGCTCGATCGACGCCGTCGACATCGTCGTGCCCAACCACCTGCATGCCGAGGTCGCGGTTGCCGCCCTCGAGGCCGGCAAGAACGTGCTGCTGGAAAAGCCGATGGCCGGCTCGATCGCCGACTGCGACCGCATCGTCGAGGCGGTGCGCCGCACGGGAAAAGTCCTGAGCGTCGGCCACGAATTCCGCGTCTCCAGCCAGTGGGGCCTGGTCCGCCGCCTGATCAGGGACGGCGAGATCGGCGAGCCGCTCTACGCCAATGTGAGCCTGTTCCGTTTCCCTTACCGTCAGGGCGCCGGCGGCTGGCGCTACGAAGGCAGTCGCGTCGGTTCGTGGATCCTGGAAGAGCCGGTGCATTTCTTCGACATGCTGATGTGGTGGTTCGAGGAGCTGGGCGATCCACACCTCGTCCACGGCTTCGGCAACGCCAAGAGCGGGCGCGGACCTGGCATGTACGACAATTTCTCCGCCGTCCTGCGCTGGCCCAATGCAACGGGCACCTATGCCGTGGTGACGCAAAGCCTGGCGGGCTTCGAGCATCACCACGTGGTCGAGGTGACGGGCAGCGAAGGGTCGATCCGCGCCTGGTGGTCGGGCGTCATGGACCGCACGGCCGACCCGCGGCATGAGCTGAAAGTCCAGCGCCGCGGGCGCAGCCAGAGTGAAATCGTCGAGCTCGGCCCGTCGGGAGAAGTGTTCGAGCTGGAGGAGGAGATCGCACAGACCATGCGCGGCTTCGCGACCGGCAAGCCGCTGGTCTCGGCCGAAGAGGCGCGCAAGCGCATCATCGTCTGCCTGGAAGCCGAGCGCGCCGTGGCGGAGGGCAGGGAGATCGCGTTAAGGTTCTGAAAACAAGCGGAGGAAACAATGAAACGCCGATCACTCGTGAAGGCAGCCCTTGCCGGCGCCGGCACGCTCGCCGCGCCGGCCTATCTGCGCGCCCAATCCACCAAGAAGCTCAGCATCCTCACCTGGAACGTCGCTGACCAGCAGGAGCTGTTCAAAATCGAGTTCGCCGACTTCAGGGCGGCCAATCCCGGCGTCGAGATCGAATGGCTCGACAAGAAGGGCCCCGACCTGCCGGCCTTCTACCAGACGCAGATCGTCGCCGGCACACCGCCCGACATCGTCGACCTGCAGGGCGCCATCTGGGTCGACTACGCGGCGAACGGCGGGCTGGTCGACCTGACGCCCTATCTGCAGAAGGAGCCCGACGTCGCCAAGCGCTTCAATCAGGATTACCTCAGCGGCTGGGTCTATCAGGGCAAGACTTATCTGCTGCCGTTCTACGTCGCCAAGTCGCTGCTCTATTACAACAAGACGATGTTCAAGGAAGCGGGGCTCGCCGGACCGCCACAGAGCTTTGGCGAGCTTCTAGGCTTTGCCGAGAAGATGGCAAAGGCGGAGAAGACCGGCTTCCTGACGCTCAACTTCGACTGGCTCTACTGGCCATTGTTCAAGATGAACGGCGTCGAGCTGCTCTCGCCCGACGGCAAGAAGGCGGCCTTCAACACGCCGCCGGCGATCGATGCGCTGGCGCAGCTCGCCAAGGCGACGGCGTCGGGCGGGATCAACAAGATCTCCTGGACCGGCCGCTGGGTCGAGCCCAATGGCGCCTTCGCCTCGGGCACGGTCGGCATGCTGCACGCGCACTCGGCGTCCTATTTCTTCGTCAAGGGGCAGGGGCCGTGGATCAACGACCAGACGCTGGGCGCGGCCGAAGCGCCGGGCTTCTGGTCGACGCCCACCAACCACGGCTTCGCCATCTCCAAGGGCTCGAAGAATCCCGACCTCGCCTGGAGCTTCATCAAGTACATGACGAGCGACAAGTGCGCCTCGGCCTTCTTCAAGACCAGGAGCGTGCTCACCGCCAACATCGCGGCCGACACCGAGGGCCTGGCAACCCTGGAGAAGACCGAGCCGCTGGCCGCCGCCGTGCTGCGCACCCAGATCGAGCACACCGACAAGCTCACCGGCAATTGGCCGCTGCCCTACGACGCCGAGCTGAAGGACGCCTTCTGGCCCGAGATCCAGAACGCGGCGCTGGGGCGCAAGGACGCCAAGACGGCGCTCACCGACGCCGAGCGCTCGGTCAACCGGCTGCTGGCGCGGAAGAAGGCCTGAGGGATGCACCCATGTGGATCTCGGGCCGCCAAGCCCGCTCAAGGCTGGGAGCGCGCCACTCCAGTGGCGCATCTTTCTTCGTTGGTTCGGACCCCATGAGCGCCACTGGAGTGGCGCGCTCCCAGCGAAGATGGTCGTAGCCGTCGAAGGCACCCGCCTACGAACCAGGGCACGAGTCCGTCACCGGACCCGGCGCGCCCTGCTGTTGTGGTGCTTCCTCGCGCCGTCGCTCCTGATCTTCCTGCTCTACCGCATCATCCCGGTCGTCTGGAATCTGGTCCTGTCGTTCCAGTACTGGTCGCCGCTCAAGGCGGCCGAGCCGGCGGGCTTCGATCACTACGAGGACTTGCTGTCCGACGAGGTGTTCTGGCAGGCGCTGTGGAACACCCTGATCGTCATCGCCAGCGCGCCGATCGGCATCGCGCTGGCGCTGGGACTGGCCCTGCTGGTCAATGCCGACATCCGCGGCCGCGACGTCTATCGCACCATCATCTT
>DATHNU010001232.1:0-6946 GCA_035485695.1 Reyranella sp.
GGCGATGGCGAGCGGCGCCAGCCGATGGGTGATCATGATCACCGTGCGGCCGCGCGTATTGGCCTTGAGCTGGCGCAGCAGCTGTTCCTCGGTGGCGGGGTCGAGCGCGCTGGTCGCCTCGTCGAGGATCAGGATGCGCGGATTGCGGATCAGCGCGCGGGCGATGCAGAGAAGCTGCCGCTGGCCGGTCGACAGGCCCTGGCCACGCTCGCCCAGCACGGTGTTGTAGCCCTGCGGCAGGCGCTGGATGAAATCGTGCGCGCCGACGAACCTGGCCACCGCCACGACGCGGCCGGGATCCTTGTCGACCACGCCCATGGCGATGTTCTCGCGCACTGATCCGGTGAAGAGCTGCACGTCCTGCGGTACGCAGCCGATCTGGGCGCGCAGCTGCGCCGGCGAGATGTGCGCGATGTCGGTGCCGTCGACCAGCACGCGCCCGGCGCTGGGCTTGAACAATCCCTGGACGAGATTGGCGATCGTCGTCTTGCCCGAACCCGACGGTCCGACGATGCCCAGGATCTCACCGGCGGCCACCACGAGATCGGTGTCGCGCAGGATCGCCGGCGCATTGTCGTCGGCGCGATAGGAGACGCGCTCGAAAGCGACCTCGCCGACCAGCGCCGGCATGGGCGCGAGCTCGCCGGGCGGGCTTTCGACGGCCTCGCGCATCAGCCCGTCGATCCGCTTGAAGGCGGCGCCGACGGCCTGCAACTGATGCCAGGCCGCCACCAGCTGGCGCATCGGCTGCAGAGCGCGCGTGGCCAGCATGTTGGCGGCGATCAGTGCGCCCACCGTCATGCGATGATCGACCACCTCGTGAACCCCGATCACGACGATGACGAGAGAGGTCACGAGCTGCAGCGAACCCGAGGCGCTGGTGGCGATGTTGGCGAGGTTGTTGGCACGAAAGCTCGTCCAGGCGGATTGCTCGACCCGCGCCTGCCAGCGCTTCTCGACTTCGGCTTCGAGCCCGAGCGCCTTGATGGTGGCGGCGTTGGCGACCGTCTCGGTCAAGGTCGAGCTTTTGGCGGCCAGCGCCTGGAAGCTCTCGTCGGCCAAACGTCGCTGGGCGCGGTGGCTCGCCAGCGACACGCCGACCAGGATCGGAATCGCCGCGGTGGCAACCATGCCAAGCGTTGCACTGATGGCGAAGGTGGCGGCGAGAAACAGCACTACGAAGGCGATGTCGATGGCGAGCACCGGCATCTGGCCGGTGAAGAAGCTGCGCAGAACGTCGAGCTGGCGCAGCCGCTCGACGATTACGCCCGACGGCGTGCGCTCGAAATGACGGTAGGGGAGCTGCACCAGATGATGCAGGACCTCGGCGCTCATCAGCGTGTCGAGGCGCGCGCCGGTGCGCGCCGAGAGCCAGCCGCGCATCACGCGCAACGCGAAGTCGAGGCCGTAGGCAATCAACATGCCCACGCAAAGCACCGCCATGAGCGAGGTTCCGTCGGTCGTCGGACCGCGGCCGATCACCATGTTCAGCACCAGCATCATGAACAGCGGCGTGGCGAGGCCCAGCAGGTTGATCACGAAAGAGGCGGCGGCGAGCTTCAGGATCACGGGCCGCACACGCGTCCAGAGCGGCGCGTACCACGCCTCGCGCCGCTCGTCGGGCCGCTGCTCGCGCATCACCAGGGCACGCGTGCCGAGCGCCATGACCTCGTCCGTCGACAGCCGCCAGGCGCGGCCCTCGACGACGTCCAGCACGACCCAGCGGCCGCCTTTTCCGGTCACCACGACATGAGCCGGCTGGCCGGCCGCCACGAGGGCGAACGGCAGGGGCAACTCGCCAAGCCGCGCCGGCGTGAGATCGAGGGCGTGCGTTTCGAGGCCAAGCCGCGCGCCTGCCGTCAGAAAGGCGCTCTCGTCGAGACCCGCCGCCGGTACCGCCGCCAGGCGTCGCACGTCGGCTTCGCTCAGCGGCCGACCGACCTGCTGGGCGATGTAAAGCAACGCGCGCATGAGCGAGTCGATCGGGCGGCTTCTGTCGCCGTCCCAAACCGAGGGTTGGAACCCGCCATTTTCCAGAGGGGCCATTTGCCCCTTCGAGATTACCCGAAATTCACGCTAAATCAATTGTTTAGCGATTGTTCCTAAAGTTTATCGCGCGCCGAAGGCGCGCTTCAGCTCGGCCGCGAGGTCGGTGCGCTCCCACGAGAAGCCGCCATCCTTGTCGGGCTTGCGGCCAAAATGGCCGTAGGCCGCGGTGCGCTGGTAGATCGGCTTGTTGAGCTGCAGCGAGCGGCGGATGTTGGTCGGCCTGAGCGGGAAGATGTCGGACAGGACCTTCTCGAGCTTGCGCTCGTCGACCTTGCCGGTGCCCTGAGTGTCGACATAGAGCGACATCGGGTCGGCGACGCCGATCGCATAGGCGACCTGGATCAGGCAGCGGTCGGCCAGTCCCGCCGCCACCACGTTCTTGGCGAGGTAGCGCGCGGCATAGGCCGCCGACCGGTCGACCTTGGTCGGATCCTTGCCGGAGAAGGCGCCGCCGCCGTGCGGCGCATAGCCGCCGTAAGTGTCGACGATGATCTTGCGGCCGGTCAGCCCGCAATCGCCGTCGGGGCCGCCGACGACGAAGTTGCCGGTCGGGTTGACGAAGAAGTCGGCGGCCTTCTTGGGCATCCAGCCCTTGGGCAGCGACTTCTCGACGTGGCTGGCGATCATCTCCTTGACCATGCCGGAGTTGTACTTCTTGCCCTTGGCGGTCACTTCGCGGTGCTGCGTGGACACCACAACCTTGGTCGCGCCGACCGCCTTGCCGTCGACATAGCGCACGGTGACCTGGCTCTTGGCGTCGGGCTGCAGGTCGGGCAGTTCGCCCGAGCGGCGGGCCTTGCTCAAGACCTCGAGGATCTTGTGCGAGAAATAGATCGGGGCCGGCATGAACGAGCCCTTCTCGTACTCCTCGCTGTCGCGGCAGGCGAAGCCGAACATCAGGCCCTGGTCGCCCGCGCCTTCCTGCTCGCCGAGATTGCCGCCCTTCTTCTTGGCGTCGACGCCCATGGCGATGTCGGGCGACTGGCCATGCAGCAGCACCTCGACGTCGGCGCCGTGGAAGCTGAAGCCGTCCTGGTCGTAGCCGATGTCGCGCACGACATTGCGGGCGATCTCGGTGAGCGCCTCGCGATTGACGATCGTGTGCTTGCCGTACTTGTGCATGTAGGGCGCCGAGGCGCGGCCTTCGCCGGCAATGACGATCTTGTTGGTGGTGGCCAGCGTCTCGCAGCCCAGTCGCGTATTGGCGTGGCTGTCGTCGGCATGGCCGAGCTTGACGTCGTTGGCAATGAAGGCGTCGAGAATGGCGTCCGAGATCTGGTCGCAGACCTTGTCCGGATGGCCTTCGGAAACCGATTCGCTGGTGAAAATATAATCCTTGAGCGTCAAGCAGCCCTCCCACAGATCACACTGGACTCCGGGCAGGGCGGCGATGCCGCCAACGTCCGGCTTAGCCTTTATTGTCGCGGTGGCAAGTCGTCCAAATCCGTCCGCGGCGGCATCGACCATCGAGGCCGCGCCGCTAAAAACTCCAGATGCGTGGGGAAATCAAGGGCTTCTGTTCGCCCTCGCATACCCTCTCTGTGACCAAAGCCCGCTAACGCCCTTTGCGGCCGCCCAAAACCTCGGCGTGGCTGGCAGCGCCCACGGCCTTGACCATCTCGAAGATGCGCTTGCGCACCCGGGCCTCGCGGATCTTGTAGTAGGCCCGCACCAGTTCCAGGGTCTCGCGCTTGATCAGCGGATCCTTCTCCTGCTCGAACGGCGTGCCAGCCTCGCCGAAGCCCTTGCGGCCACGACCCGACATCGGCCGGCCGGACAACGCGTTGGACGGCATCTCGTCGAAGAAATAGGACACCGGGACGTCCAATACCTTGGCGAATTCGAACAGCCGGCTCGAGCCGATGCGGTTGGAGCCGCGCTCATATTTCTGAATCTGTTGAAAGGTGAGGCCGACGGCCGTCCCGAGCTTCTCTTGGCTCATCCCGAGAAGGGTACGACGCTGGCGCATGCGCGCGCCGACATGGACGTCCACCGGATGTGATCTTGCCATCGGTTCTGATTCCTTTTGGTCTAGCTTCGCGCATTACAACGCGGTTGCGCAAGTAAAGTGGCGGACAATTCGCAAGTTGCAATGAGGGTGCGAATCCCTCAGTGCAAAAATGCATATCTACACGTCTGGGCTGCATATGAACTTATCGCCTATCCCCAATAATGCAAGCTGAACCCTCCCCGGCGGCGAACTTTCAAAGCGTTGCAAACGTGTTGGTGGCCCCTTGCCTGCCGCCAACGAACAACATCGCGACTAAAAGTCCAATCAGGACGAGCAGCGTCCAATCGCCCCAGCGGTTGTAGGGCGTGGGCGCGCGCGCAGCCGGGAGTCGGTGGTCGATGATGCCGTGTTGCTGCATGTCGAGTGAGGCCAAAACTCGGCCGTAGGCGTCGATTACGGCAGATATGCCGGTGTTGGCCGAACGGATCATGGGCAGCCCCTCCTCGACCGCGCGCAGGCGGGCGCTCACCAGGTGCTGGTAGGGACCGGTCGACAGGCCGAACCAGGCGTCGTTGGTGACGTTCAGCAGCCAGAGCGGCCGCGCGCCGGGGCCGGTGACGGCTCCCGGGAAGATCACCTCGTAGCAGATCACCGGCGAGAAAGACGCCAATCCCGGCAGGCCGATGGCGACCCGCGATTCGCCCTCTTCGAACGAGCCGCGGCCGATGAAGCCCGAGACCGGCGCAAGTTGCTTGTGGAAGGGGATGTATTCACCGAGCGGCACCAAGTGGACCTTGTCGTAGGAAGCGAGGATCGCCCCGCTGCCATCGATCGCCAGCAATGAATTCCAGACGCCATCCTCGGGCCGACCGTTGGCGCGCGCCGCGCCGGTCAGGAGGTAGCCGCCCGGCGGCACGGCCCTGGCCATGATCGAAAGCGCGAGCGAACCCGGCTCGACGATGAGCGGCGGCGCTATCTCCGGCCAGACCACAGCCGCGAGTCGGTCGAAGCCCGGTCGCCGGCTCATTTCCACCAGCTCTGCCAGCTGGCGTCCACGGTTCTCCGGCCGCCACTTCTCGGCTTGGGCGACGTTGGGCTGCACGATGCGCACGAGCGGCGCCCCGGCGGGATCATCGTCCACCCCCGTCGCCATCAGGGCTTCGCCGGCCAACCCTGCGCCAGCCAATGCCGCGAGCGCCGCGATCGACGCTCTCCAGCCGGCCGTCGGCGCCGCGAGGACAATGAAGGTCAGCGCACCCAGGCCGTAGACGCCAAAAAGGGCGGCGCTTTGCAGCAAGGGCGTGACAAAGGCCCAGACATGGCCGAGCGGATTCCACGCATAGCCGGTGAACAGGTGACCACGCAGCCATTCGGTCACGCTCCAGGCGATCGCCAGCAGGATCAGGCGACGATAGCGCCCACCCAGCGCCGGCCAACGCTCGACCAGTCGACGCGTGACGCCGGCCGCAAGGCCCGGATAGAAGCCGAGAAGCACCGCCAGGCCCGCCACGATCGGCACGCCGAGCCATGCGTAGTCGGCGGGCGGCACGAAGAAGGCTTCGACGATCCAGTAGGAGCCGACGGCGAAATGGCCGGTGCCCCAGGCCCAGCCACGCAACAGCGCGCTGCGCGGCCCCGGCGCGGTCTGCCACAGCCAGACGAACGCCACGATGCCCACGACCGCCAGCGGCAGCCAGTAAAGCGGCGGCATGGCGAGTGCCGCCAGCGCGCCAGCCAGGAAAGCCGCGCCCATGGCGCGCCATCCGCGAAGCGTCATCGTGCCGGGACGGGGATCAGGCGGCGGACCGCGAAGAAGTCGGCGGCCGCACGCGCAGGCGCCGGATGCGCCGCGGATCGACGTCGAGCACTTCGAATTCGACGCCCGACGGATGACGCACGACCTCGCCGCGTTCGGGAATGCGGCCGAGCAGCGAGAAGATCAGGCCGCCCACCGTGTCGATCTCGCGCCGCTCGTCTTCGGACAGCACGCGCCCGATCTCCTGCTCGAGGAGCTCGATGGGCGTGCGGCCATTGACGTCGATCGTGCCGTCGACCCGGCGCGCGACCGTCGGCGCCTGGGCGACGTCGTGCTCGTCCTCGATCTCGCCCACGATCTCCTCGACCAGATCCTCGATGGTCAGAAGCCCGTCGGTGCCGCCGAACTCGTCGACCACCAGCGCCATGTGGGTGCGCGAGCGGCGCATGTCGAGCAGCATGTCGAGCACCGGCAAGGTCGGCGCCACGAATACCACGCGACGCAATATGTCGCGCAGGTTGAATTTCTTCGCGGTGCCCCAGTAGGTCAGCACGTCCTTGATGTGGATCATGCCGATCACATCGTCGAGCGACTCGCGATAGACCGGATAGCGCGAATGAGCCTCGGCCTGGATCAGCCGCACGACCTCGTCGAGCGGCGTGTCGGCGGCGATGGCGCTGATATCGACCCTGGGCACCATGACGTCGGCCACGTTCTTGTCGCGCAGCTTCAGGATGTTGGCCAACAGGACGCGCTGATCCTCGCTGATCGGCGTATCGCTCTCGGGCGTCTCCTCGATCAGCTCCTCGATCGCCTCGCGCACCGCCTCGTTCTTTTCGCGCCGCCGCAGCTTGCGCAGGATGGCGCGCAACAGCCCGCCCGTAGAGGGGACCTCGGAGGCTGGCGCCGGGGGCGCCGCGGGGGCTTCACTTGCCGAGGCCGGGCCGCTGGCGCCCGGCGGCGTACTGTGCGCTGTGGAATCCGGCATGGTCGTTAAGATAGGCTATCGCCCCTGCGTTGCAATCGTGGATGTTCCTTATGCGTTCCTGCAAACTTCCATCCGGCGCGGCGATGCCGGTCTTCGGTCTGGGCACCTGGCGCATGGGCGAAAGCGCGCGGCGGCGCGGAGAGGAGCTCGAGGCGCTGAAGTACGGGCTCGATCTCGGCTATCCGATGATCGACACGGCGGA
>DATHNU010001233.1:0-2317 GCA_035485695.1 Reyranella sp.
CAGCCCGCGAAACAGGTCGAGCCGGATGTCGCGACCGGAAGCGATGACGAGCGGGGCGGCCATGGCCCGCCATTGGTATCCCAGCCGCCGCGCCTAGGCTACGCTCGCGACGGGAGGGACGAATGAACAAGACGCCGCTGCTTCTGGTGCCTGGCATGATTTGTTCACCGCGACTGTATGCCGATCAGGTCGCGGCGCTTTCGGGCGAAGTCGATATCGTGGTGCCCGACTGGCGGCGGGCGCCGCTTGCGATCTGGGACAGCTGGGAAAGTGCGGCGCACTGGGTCGTCGACCAGATGCCGGCCGGCAAGTTCGCCCTCGCCGGCCTGTCGCTGGGCGGCATGCTGGCCGTCGAGATCATGCAGTTCGCTGCAGAACGTGTGACGAAGCTGGCGCTGCTCGATACCGGCGTGCGCGGCCAGAACGAGGCCGAACGCGCCATCCGCCGCGCCCGCATTCGCCTCGCCGACGAAGGCCATTTCGAGGTGGTGCTGGGCATGCAGATGAGCCGCTTCATCCCGGCCTACATGCTGCCCGACAAGGCGCTGGTCGACGCGGTCATGACGATGTGCGGCGAGATCGGCGTGGAGATCTACAAGCGCCAGGAAGCGCTGGCGGCGATTCGCGTCGACCGCCGGCCCGACCTGCCGAAGATCAAATGCCCGACCATCGTGGTGTGCGGCCGCGACGATGCGGCACTGCCGCTGTTTCTCTCCGAGGAGATCGCAGCCGCGATCAAGGGCAGCGAGTTGATCGTCATCGAGCAGTGCGGGCATCTGGTGACCATGGAGAAGCCGGAAGAGACGAATGCGATCTTGAGGAAGTGGCTTTCATAGCTGGGAGCGCGCCACTCCAGTGGCGCATCTTCGTCTGGACAGCGAGATGAGCGCCACGGAGTGGCGCGCTCCCAGCAAAGACTAGCCGACGACCTTCTTCTCGCGCAGGGCCGCGATCTCGGCGGCGCTGAGACCGGCCAGCTCGCCCAGCACGCGATCGGTGTGCTCGCCCAGCGCCGGCGGCGGACGGGAGTCGTCGACCGGCGTGTCGGAGAAGTGGTAGTTCGAGCCGATCAGCGGAACCTCGCCCGCCGTACTGTGCTGATAGGTCTTCAGCATGCCGCGGCGCTTGACCTCGGGCTCGTCGAGCGCCTCCTTCATGGTGCGGATCGGGCCAGCCGGCAGGTGGCGCAGCTTCTGCGCCCAGTTCTCCTTGGTGTCGGTCTTCAGAACGTCTTCCATCATGCGCGTCAGCTCGGGCTTGTTGGCGACGCGATCGGCCAGCGCGGCAAAGCGCGGATCGCTCGACCATTCGGGGTGGCCGAGCGCCTTGCAGGTGTCGGTGAACAGCTTCTGGTTGGCCACCGCCATGTAGATCTTGCCGTTGCTGGTGTCGAACGAGCTGTTGGGCGCCGAGGCGAAATGGCCGTTGCCGGCGCGCCGCGGCTGCTCGCCGCCGATCAGGTAGTAGGAGCCCATGTTGCCCAGCGCGGCGAGGGCGGTGTCGTAGAGCGCCAGATCGACGTGCTGGCCGCGGCCCGTGCTGGTGCGCGCAAAAAGCGCCGCGTTGATCGCCGCCACCGAATGGATCGCCGTCATGGTGTCGACGATGGCGATGGCGTGCCGCAGGCCCTCGCCGTTGGCCTCGCCGTTGACGCTCATCATGCCCGACTCGGCCTGCAGCACGGGATCGTAGCCCGGCCGGTCCGACAGCGGCCCGGTCTGGCCGTAGGCCGAGATCGACAGATAGATCAGCCGCGGATGCTTCTCGTGAAGGCTCTCGTAGTCGAGGCCATATTTGTTGAGCACGCCGGGCCGGAAGTTCTGGACCAGCACGTCGGACGATTCGAGGAGCTTTTTCACCACGGCCTGGCCCTCGGGCTTGGTGAAGTCGAGCGCAACGCTCTTCTTGCCCCGGTTGAAGGTCATGAAGAAGTGGCTCTCGCCGCCCTTGCGCGGCCCCGCGCCCTTGCGGGTATCGTCGCCGCCGTCGGGATTCTCGATCTTGATCACCTCGGCGCCCATGTCGGACAGGATCTGGGTGCACATCGGCCCCGCGATCACACGGGAGAAATCGACGACGCGGATTCCGCTGAGCGGCGGACGACCTGATGTTGCCATGGCCGCAGGGTAGGACTGCGGGCGGCGCGCTGTCCATGCACCGGCTTTGCCCCAGACTGCCGCGCCATGAGTTCATTCCGCATGTCGCTTTCTCGCCGCGCCGTTCTCGCCCTGCCGATCGCCGTGCCCAAGGCAACGCCCCGGCGATCGAGGAGAAGCTGAACACGCTGATCAACGAGGCCATCGCCTCGCCCACGATC
>DATHNU010001234.1:0-5932 GCA_035485695.1 Reyranella sp.
CCCATGGTGCCGACACCGATAAATCCGATCTTGTCCGCCATGTCAGTCCACGATGAAGAGTTTGGCGCCGCCTTCGGTGCGCGAGCGATGGGCCAGCGCCCCGTCGGCCACTTGGTAACTCTGGCCCTGCTTCAGCACCACTGTGCGGCCGTCAGCCAATTCGGTGTGCAGCTCGCCTTCGAGCACCAGGAGTACGTGGCCCTTCTGGCACCAATGGTCGGCGAGATAGCCTGGTGTGTATTCCACCATGCGCACGCGGATGTTGCTGAAGGTCTGGGTGCGCCAGTAAGCCTTGCCGGTCTCGCCGGGGTGCTCGGTGCGCTCCACGCCGTGCCAGTCGGTCGTGCCAAAGGGGATGTCGAACATAAGCATGGCGGGCTTCTAGCACATTTCAGTGCAGGCGTGCGCCACCTCCCCAGCGGCCGCGACCGGCCTAACCCCAGCCCTCGAGCGCCCGGGCAAGCGTCTCGGGGCCGCGATAGAGCATGGCCCGCCAGCCGCAGGCTCGGGCCGCGTCGACGTTGGCCGCCGTGTCGTCGACAAACAGGATCGACTGCGCCACCGACACGCCCATGCGCGCCTGGGCGGCGGTGAAGAACACGCGATCGGGCTTGCACACGCCCAACGCCGCCGAATAGACGATCTCGTCGAAATGCGCGCCGAGGCCCACCTCGTCGCGCAGATAGGCGACGCGATGGTGTTCCTGGTTGGAGGCGGCGAAGCAGCGACCACCCGTGCGCTGCCGCCAGGCGTCGGCCTGGGCCAGCACGGCGCGATCGATGACGGCGTCCTTGGCGAACCAGTAGGCGACGAACTCCTCCAGCCGGTCGGCCAGCCCCTTGGTCTCGAGCCAGGCCTGCAGCGCCACGTAGAGATCGAGCCGGCCGCGCAGCACTTCCAGGAATTCGCCGCGAAAGAAGTCGCGCGCCATCTCATCGTGGTCGAAGCCCCAGTCGGCCTGCAGGGTGGCGTACCAGGGCTGCGCCGAGCCGGGCTGGGCGAGCGAGACGACGCCATCGATGTCGAGGACGAGGACGGGGCTGGAACTCATGCCCCGCCATGCTACAGCAGCGCGCCGTCCCGAAGGAAAGTCCGTTGCAACTTCTTGTCCCCGGCCTGGCCCAGCTCGACGCCTATGCCGACGCCCTGCGGCGCGGCTGGTCGCCGGACAACGTCCGGCTGGCAGAGGCGGCACGCGAGGAGCTGGAGCTCATCGCCGACGATCGGACAGCCTTTGTAGCCTTGCTCGACGACCGCGAGGCCAAGGCGGGGCCCGTGACCCTGCCCGACGGTTCGCAGGTGCCGCGCCTGCCGGGCTATCGGCGCTGGATGTGGGACGACGGGTTCTGCGGTTCGATCGGCTTTCGCTGGCAGCCCGGCACCTCGGCCCTGCCCCCTCATTGCCTGGGCCATATCGGCTACAGTGTCGTGCCCTGGAAGCAGCGCCGCGGCCATGCCACGCGAGCGCTGGCCCTGCTGCTGCCGGAAGTCCGCAAGGAAGGCCTCGCCTATGTCGAGCTGACGACCGATCCGGACAACCTGCCCTCGCAGAAGGTCATCACCGCCAACGGCGGCGTCCTGGTGAAACGCTTCCGCAAGGAGCCGGCCTACGGCCAGGCCGAAGCCCTGCTGTTCCGGATCCCGCTTTAGCGGCCGCCGCCGGCCCGGACGACGGCCTCGACCATGGCCGAGAGCGCAGCCAGTCCGCGCGCCTTGAGCGCCCGGGGGGAATCCCGCTCGCCGAGCTGGCCCTCGAGGACCAGGGTGATGAAGCCGTGCACGGCGGCCCAGGCGAAGTCGACCATGCGCTCCTTCACGTCGCCCGAAGCCTGCGGGATGACCGCTTCGACGGCTTCGCGGTGCAGGTGGTAGGCGGACTTGGCGGCAGCAGCCAGCGCCGGCGTCTCGAAATGGTTGGCCTCGCGGCTGAACATGAGCTGAAAGAGGACGGGATTTGCGGCGGCGAAAGCCATGTAGCCTACGCCCTGGCCAACCAGGCGGGCAGCGGCATCGCCGCCCGAGCGGCGGGCTTCCGCCGTCATGGCCGCCGTGAGGTCGTGATAGCCACGCGTGGCGATCTCGGCCAGCAGGTCATCGATCGAGGCGAAATGGTGGGCAGGCGCGGCGTGCGAGACCTGCGCCCGGCGCGCGCATTCGCGCAGGGTGAAGCTGCGCAAACCCTTCTCCTCCAAGAGTTTGCGCCCCGCCGCGACCAGCGCCTCGCGCAGTTCGCCGTGATGATAGGGCTTCTCGGCCTTTGCCCGCGCCATGGACCATCGGCTCATGCACCGATCTTGCTGTCAAGAAACCAAGCCGAGACTTGTCAACGTCAAGATTAAGCGATAACTTATCTAGGCAACGACAAGATTGGAGCCTGATATGACTTCAGCTGCCTCCTCCGCGCCCAGCCGTCGGCGCATCCTCGGATCGACGACACTTGGCGCGGTCGCCGGCCTGTTTGCCGGGCTCGCGGCCGGTGTCGCCGTCGCCTTGCCGCCAAAATCCGCGCCGGTGCCGCCGGCGCCCGGTCGCCGCCGCTTCGAGGGCAAGGTCGTCGCCATCACCGGGGCGACCTCGGGCATCGGTCGCGCCGCCGCGCTGGCCTTCGCTGCCGAGGGCGGCAAGGTCGCCCTCTGCGGTCGCCGCGCCGACCTCGGCCAGCAGGTCGAACGCGAGATCAAGGCCGCAGGCGGAGAGGCCCTCTATGTGAAGGCCGACGTGCTGGTCGAGGACGAGGTGCAGGCCTTCATCGAGCGTGCGGCAAGCACCTATGGGCGGCTCGACGTCGCCTTCAACAATGCCGGGATCACCATCGAGAAGCCCTTGCACGAATACAGCGCCGCGGAATGGGACCGCGTGAACAACACCAATGTCCGCGGCGTCTTCCTCGCCATGAAATACCAGATCCCGCACATGCTGAAAGCCGGCGGCGGCACCATCGTCGTGACGTCCTCGTCCAATGCCATCGCCACCCAGGCCAAGCGTTCGGCCTATACGGCCAGCAAGCGCGCCCTGGTCGGCCTGGTCCAGGCTGCCGCCCTCGATTACGCGTTGCAAGGCATCCGCGTGAACGCCCTGATCCCCAGCACGACCGACACGCCCTTCCTGCGCAAGGCGGCCGGCATGGAAGACGTGCCGGACGCCGTCTGGCGGGTCGGGTTGAACCAGTGGGTCAGGAGCAACGTCCCGGGTCTCGGCCGGCTGGCCACGGCCGAGGAGATCGCCGCCATGGCGCTCACCCTGGCCTCCGACGAACACCCCTTCATGACCGGCGCGCAGATCGTGATCGACGGCGGCAAGACGGCAAAAGCCGGCTGACCGCCGCCGTCGCCTGTGGCTTTATTGAGGGCGCTGACGGAGGAAGCACATGACATTCGAGAGCTGGGCCGCCTTCACCGCCGCGTCGGCGGTGCTGCTGGTCATTCCGGGACCGACCGTGCTGCTGGTCGTCTCCTATGCGCTGGGCCAGGGTTGGCGCACGGCGCTGCCGATGGCGATCGGCGTCGCGCTGGGCGACTTCACCGCCATGACGCTCTCCATGCTGGGGCTGGGCGCCCTGCTTGCGGCCTCGGCCACGCTCTTCACGATCCTGAAATGGGTCGGCGCCGCCTACCTCGTGTATCTCGGGATCAAGCTCTGGCGAGCCGGCGGCACGCTGGAGGCGGCCCCGCGCACCGATGCGGTGTCGGCTGCCCGCATGCTGGGCCATGCCTGGCTGGTGACCGCGCTCAACCCCAAGAGCATCACCTTCTTCGTGGCCTTCCTGCCGGCCTTCCTCGACCCGCATGCCGATTTTCTCACCCAGATGCTGGTGTTCGAGACGACGTTCCTGCTGTTGGCCTTTGGCAATGCCTTCGGCTACGCCCTGGTCGCTTCCCGCGCCCGCGGCTTCGTCAGCAACCCCAGGGCGATCGGCATCATCAACAAGGTCGGCGGCAGCCTTCTGATCGGCGCGGGCGCTGCGACCGTCACGCTCGCAGGATCGCGGAGCTAAGCCTCGAGCGCCCGGCTTGCGAAGCCGATCTTCTGCCGCAGGAAGGCGTAGCCGAGTGCCGAGAAAGCGGCGCGTTCCTTGTTGTCCTTGCCGTAGCCATGGCCTCCGGCGGCCGGCTCATAGAACCAAACGTTCCCGTAGCCCATGGCCTGCAGCTTGGCGGCCATCTTGCGGGCGTGGCCGGGATGCACGCGGTCATCGCGGCGGGTCGTGGCGATCAGGATCGGCGGATAAGGCCGACCGGGCACCGCCTGGTGATAGGCCGAATAGGTTTTCAGCCACGCCCATTCCTCGGGCTTGTCGGGATCGCCGTATTCGGCGATCCAGCTCGCCCCGGCCAACAGCTTTGAGTAGCGGCGCATGTCGATCAGCGGGATGGTGCAGAACAAGGCGCCGAACCGCTCGGGATAGCGGGTCAGCATATTGGAGATCAGGATGCCGCCGTTCGATCCGCCCTCGGCGGCAATGCGGCCCGGCCGTGTCACGCCGCGGCGCACCAGATCGGCCGCCACGGCGGCGAAGTCGTCGTGCGACAGGCGCTTGCCGGCGCCACGGCCGGCATCGTGCCAGGGCGAACCGAATTCGCCGCCGCCCCGGATGTTGGCGGTGACGCTGGTGCCGCCCCGCTCGAGCCAGAGCTTGCCGATCGCGGAATTGTAATAGGGCAGCGACGAAACCTCGAAGCCGCCATAGCCGGTGAGATGCACCGGCGCATCGCCGGTCTCCCCGGCCGGCCCCGTCTGGGTGTAGGGAATGCGTTCGCCGTCGACGGAGATCGCTTCGTGGCGCGTCACCACCAGCCCATCGGGCGAAAAGGCCGGCGGCGATCGCTTCAGCACGGTGGGAGCCTGGCCCTTGGCAATGAGCATCAGCGACGGCGGCGTCAGCGGATCCTGGACGATCGCTAACAGATCGCCGTTGGTCTCCGATGTCTCGACATCGAGCGACGAGACGCCGACCACGCCGATTTCCGGCAGGCCGGTCAGCCGCGTTCTTGCCCATGCGCCGTCGGCGGGCGTCAGGACTTCGAACACCGGCTGCAGATTGTCGAAGATCGACAGCACGAGCTGAGCGCCGCTCCAGGAGAAGTCCTGCAGCGATCGCCGCTTGCCGGGCTCGAACAGCACGGCGAAGTCGCGGCCGCCGGCGAGGAACGTGTCGAGTTTCATCCCCAGCAGCGTGTCGCCCGGATAGGTTTTTCCGCCGACGGTCCACGCCGTGCGCGGCTTGATCGTGATCCAGCCGCGATGCGCATCGACCTGGACGTCAGTCGGCAGGTCGAGCTTTGCCCGCTGGTCGCCATCCGCCAGCCAGACCTTCACGTCGAAGAAGCCGACCGCGTCGTAGAACCAGACCGTCTTGTCCGCCTCGGTGCGATCGATGGCGGCGCCGGCCGACATGCTCTCGCGCGGCACTTCGAAGAGCACCGGCATCTGTGTTGGGTCGGTACCCCGCCGCCACAGCCGGACCGTTCGGGCATAGCCGGACGTCGTGACGTCGCCGCCCCAGGCGCTGCTCAGCAACAGCGTGTCGGGATCGAGCCAGCTAGCCGCGCTCTTGGCTTCCAGCAGGACATAGCCGTCGCTTACGAAAGCTTTGCTCGCAAGATCGAACTCGCGCAGCACCACCGCATCGCTGCCGCCGCGCGACAAGCGCAGGATCGCGCGATCATGGCTGCCCGGCCGCGTCGTGGCGCCGCTCCAGATCCAGTCCTCGTGCTCCGCGGCCGCAAGCGCGTCGACGTCGAGGAGGATTTCCCAGGAAGGCTGCTCGAGGCGGAAACTCTCGGGTGTCGTACGCCGCCACAGCCCGCGCGGCTGTTGGGCATCCATCCAGAAATTGTAGAAGTACGGCCCGCGCCGCGCGATGTAGGGAATCTTGTCGGGCCGGTCGAGAATCGCCGTAAGGACGTCCCGATCGGCGGCAAATTCGTTGGTG
>DATHNU010001235.1:0-2314 GCA_035485695.1 Reyranella sp.
CTGTTCGACGAGGTGACCTCGGCGCTCGACCCCGAGCTCACGTCCGAGGTGCTGGCCGTGATGGAGGATCTCGCGCGGCGCGGCATGACGATGATCAGCGTCACGCACGAAATGGGCTTCGCGCGCCGCGTCGCCGATCTCGTGGTGTTCATGCACCAGGGCAAGGTGTGGGAGACCGGCCCGACCGCCGAGTTGTTCGCCAATCCGCGGACAGCCGAGTTCAAGCAGTTCGTCGGCAGCGAGCTTTAGGTCATTGGACCGTGGGCCTCCAGGCCCGCATCATGATCATGAGCGGGCCTGGAGGCCCGCGGTCCGCTTGAGTTTAAGCCGGAGGGGCCACCGACAGGCCTTTGACGTGGTGCTTCTCGATCAGGCTTGCGACCAGGCCCGACTTCTTGGCCTTCTCGACGAACTCCGCGAGATAGCGCGCGCCTTCGGCCGCGGGCTTGTTGCAGCCGACCGCCTGCTGCACGGCGGTGAACTGGCCGTCGAGGATCTTGAATTCGGGGTGCTTCTCGAGGTCCTTCAGCAGGCCGGGCCGCAACCCCGCCAGCGCGTCCAGCTTGTCGTCGACGAATTTGTTGAAGGCGCCGTCGAGGCCGCTGATCGGCATCAAGGTGGCGTTCTTGATGTTGTTCTCCAGCCACAGCCCGTAGGCCGAGCGCGCCGAGACGGCGATGCGCACGCCCTTCTTGTCGACGTCGGCGATCTTGGTGAGCGGCGAGCCGGGCGGCACCATGTAGGTCGCTTCGATCTCGACATAGGCCGCGGTGAAGGTCATGACCGCCGCGCGCTGCGGCTCGGCGCCGATCAGGCCGATGTCCCAGACGTTCTTGCCCGCCTGGTCGGCGAGCTCGCCGGGCGACTTGAACGGCACGTAGGTGACGGGTACGCCGAGCGAGGCGGCGATCTCCCTGGCCATGTCGGGGGCGACGCCGACCGGTTCGGATTTCTCACTGCGGCCGGTGACCAGCAGGAAGTTGGAGAGGTTGATGCCGGCGCGCAGGACGCCGGTCGGGGCAAGTTCAGCTCGGGCTTTGTCGGACATGGCTGCAGTCTATACTGATCCGCCGAGGGAGCAAAACGCCCGGCTTTGGGAGCAACGCCATGAAGATCACCGACGTCACGCTGACGCTATTTGCCTGGGACGACATCCCGCCCACGCAATACGGCCAGCACAGCCGGTTCGCGGGCTCGAGCGCGCTTGGCCTGTTACGCATCGCCACCGACGAGGGCGTCGAAGGCCACGCCTTCCTGGGCTCGGCGTCGAATTCGGCGACCACCGACGGGCAGGGGCTGATCACACATCTGAAGCCCGTGCTGATGGGCCGCAATCCGCTGCATCGCGAAGCGCTCGTCGTCGACCTCTGGAAGAAGCAGCGTGCGGCGGGCGTGCGCGCCATCGGCGCGGTCGACGTGGCGCTGTGGGACCTTTTGGGCAGGGCGGTCGGCCAGCCGATCCATCGCCTGCTCGGCACCTACCGCGAAGCGGTGCCGGCCTATGCCAGCTCCGCCGTGCTCGCCGCGCCCGCCGCCTACGCCGAGGAGGCGCAGAAGTTCAAGGAGACTGGCTGGGCCGCCTACAAGATCCATCCGCCGACGCGCTGGAAGGAAGACATCAAGGTCTGCGAGGCGGTGCGCAAGGCGGTCGGCGACTACACCATCATGCTCGATTCGACCTGGTCATACGATTACCCGACGGCGGTGCGCGTGGGTCGCGCCGCCGAGGAGATGGGCTTCCACTGGTACGAGGATCCGCTGGCCGACCAGGACATCTACAATTACGTGAAGCTGAAGCAGCAATTGTCGATCCCGATTCTCGCCACAGAATATCCCATCACTGGCCTCGATGCTTACCAGCCGTGGATCATGCTGCAGGCCACCGATTTCCTGCGCGGCGATGTCGCGGTCAAAGGCGGGATCACGACGTTGGTGAAAGGCGCCCATCTCGCCGAGTCGTTTCGCATGAACTATGAAGTGCATCATGGCGGCAATTCGCTGAACAATATCGCCAACCTGCACGTCATCGCATCGCTCAGAAACACCGAGTTCTTCGAGGTCCTGCTGCCCGACGCGGCGCAAAAATACGGCCTGGAACAGGACATTGTGGTCGGCCGTGACGGGTTGGTGCATGTTCCCAATGAACCAGGCGTGGGCGCCGCCATCGATTTCAAGCTGATCGAACGCAAGAAGATTTCCGTACTGAGCTAAGGGCAAGAGCGAATTTAGTCGGCAACCGTGCGCGACGATGAGGCGTTGAATGGGCACCACTTCATGCAAGGAGGATTCCTATGCAGCGCACGTTGCTCGCCCT
>DATHNU010001236.1:0-3826 GCA_035485695.1 Reyranella sp.
CCTGCGCGGCATCTTCCTCGGCGCGCGCTCGGAGATCGACTGGTTCCTTCACGGCATGCGCGCGATCTTCCCCGAGGCGTGGCGCGATTTCGTCGAGCATCTGCCGGAAGCCGAGCGCAGCGATCTTTTGGGCAACTACTATCGCCGCCTCGTCGACCGCAATCCCGACAACCACCGCCCGGCGGCGCGCGCCTGGAGCCGTTACGAGGCGGCCTGCTCGACGCTCTACCCGACGGCGCGGGCGCCGTTCGAATCGGATCACGGCGGCTTCGCTTTGGCGCTGTCGCGTATCGAAGCACATTACTTCGCTCACGGCACGTTCGTGCCCGAAGGCTGGCCGTGGGCCGACCTCGACCGCATCCGCCATCTGTCCAGCACCATCGTGCAGGGCCGCTACGACATCGTCTGCCCGCCGGTGACGGCCGACGCGCTGTCGCGGGCCTGGCCCGAGGCGCGCTACGTCGTGGTGCCCGACGCGGGCCACAGCGCGCTCGAGCCGGGCATTCGCGCGGCGCTGGTGAACGCCACCGAGAGCTTCAGGCTGTCGAGCAACGACGCCGATCTCTTTGCCCCGCGATTTCCCTGGGAAACGTGAAAGGGGAGACCTGATGTCGTTCGAGCTGCCGCCCGAGCAGACCAGCGCCGCCGCCTGGTACGGGCCGGAGATATCCAGGCGAGAGGACTGGCTGATGCCGCTCAGCGCCGCCGAGATCCGCGAGGTCGAGACGGCGACCAAGGCATTGGCCGCACGCGACGCCGACATCGCCGCGATCACGGCCCGCGACTTCCCGCTGCCCGCGCTCGGGCCCAAGCTCAAGGCGCGCGTGCGCGACGAAGTGCTGGCCGGCCGCGGTTTCCTGCTGATGCGCGGCCTGCCCGTCGAGCGCTGGTCGATGCGCGAGGCGGCGACGGCGTTCTTCGGGCTGGGCGTCCATCTCGGCAGCGCGCGCTCGCAGAACGGCAAGGGCCATGTGCTGGGCCACGTCCAGGATCTCGGCCTCGATGTGGCCGATCCCAATGTGCGAATCTACCAGACCAACGAGCGCCAGACCTTTCACACGGACTCGTGCGACATAGTCGGCCTGCTGTGCCTCAAGACGGCGCAGTCCGGCGGCCTGTCGGCGCTGGTGAGTTCGACCACGATCTTCAATGAGATGCGCCGTCGCCGGCCCGACCTGTTGAAGCTCTTGTTCCAGCCCGTCGCCACCGACCGGCGCGGCGAGGTACCGGAAGGCCAGAAGCCCTATTTCCAGATCCCGACATTCAGCTGGCACAAGGGCTTCCTCACCGCCATCTACCAGCGCCAGTACATCGACTCCGCCCAGCGCTTCGCCGACGCCGCGCGCCTCACACCCGCCCACGTCGAGGCACTCGACCTGTTCGACGCGCTGGCCAACGATCCCAAGCTGCACATGTTCATGGAGTTCAAGCCGGGCGACGCGCAGCTTGTGCACAACCACACAATGCTGCACGACCGCACCGGCTTCGTGGACTGGCCCGAGCCCGAGCGGCGCCGCCATCTGCTGCGCCTGTGGCTGGCGGCATCGGACGCGCGGCCCCTGCCCGAGGCCTTCGCCCAGCGCTATGGGTCGGTCACGATAGGCGATCGCGGCGGCATCATCGTGCGCGGCACCAAGCTCCATGCCCCGCTGGAGGCGGTCTGACGCGGCCAGCGAAAGGACGAGGGAGGTTGACCCCGGGCGTGGTCGTCCCTAAGTGAAGGCCCCGAAAGAAACCACTGACACTAGGGATAACCGTATGGCCAGCGATCCAACCGCGGGCGGCGCCCCGGCTGAGATGCCGGTCGACTCGTCCGACCCGAACCTCGATATTCCGCCCAAGCCGGAAGGCGTGGCTGCGGAAGTGGAGCAATTGCAGGTCGAGAAGGCCGACCTGCAGGACAAGCTCCTGCGCGCCCTCGCCGAGGCGCAGAACGTGCGCCGCCGCGCCCAGCAGGACGTCGAACGCGAGCGCAAGTTCGGCATCGAACGCTTCGCCAAGGACATCCTGTCGGTTGCCGACAATCTGGGGCGCGCGCTCTCGGTACTGCCCGACGATGCCGACGCGATCGACCCGGCGCTGCGCAACGTGATCGTGGGCGTACAGGCCACCGAGCGCGAGCTGCAGTCGGTCCTGGAGCGCCATGGAATCAAGCGCATCGAATCGCTCGGCCGGCCGTTCAACGCCGAGTTCCACCAAGCGATGATGGAAGTGCAGGATCCGTCGGTTCCGGCCGGCACGGTCGTCCAGGAGCTGGCACCGGGGTACCTGATCGCGGGACGCTTGCTGCGCGCGGCCATGGTGGCCGTCTCCAAGGGCGGCCCCGCCGCCCGTTCCGCCAGCAACGAAAACTAGGGGGCCGAGCAAGGCGCTCGCCGGGTCCGGGCGGCGCTGCGGCTTAGCCGCCAAAAGCCCCGGTTTGCGGCAGATTCCGCATTTTTAGGGCCTCAGGTCCATTGCAGGCCGCCCTATAGGACCTATATAGCCCCTGTCCTGACCCGGTTTTTCCGGCAGGTAACATCGTTTCGGGGGGCGGCACGGCGCCTTATGGGGCCAAGCCGACCTGCCAAGGGAAGAGAGAGCAGTCATGGCGAAAGTCATTGGTATCGACCTGGGCACGACCAATTCGTGCGTCGCGGTCATGGAAGGCGGCGACACCAAAGTTATCGAGAATTCCGAGGGCGCGCGGACGACCCCGTCCATGGTCGCCTTCACCGACTCGGGCGAGCGTCTGGTCGGCCAGGCCGCCAAGCGGCAGGCCGTCACCAACCCGATGAAGACCCTCTATTCGGTCAAGCGCCTGATCGGCCGCCGCTTCGACGACCCGATGGTCGCGAAGGAAATGTCGCTGGTCCCCTTCAAGATCGTGAAGGCCTCCAACGGCGACGCCTGGGTCGAGGTCAACGGCCAGCAGTACAGCCCGAGCCAGATCTCGGCGTTTATCCTGGGCAAGATGAAGGAGACCGCCGAGTCCTATCTCGGCGAGAAGGTCGAGCAGGCGGTCATCACCGTGCCGGCGTACTTCAACGACGCCCAGCGCCAGGCGACCAAGGATGCCGGCCGCATCGCCGGCCTGGACGTGCTGCGCATCATCAACGAGCCGACGGCGGCTGCCCTTGCCTACGGCATGGACAAGCGCAAGAGCGGCACCATCGCGGTCTATGACCTGGGCGGCGGCACGTTCGACGTGTCGGTCCTGGAGATCGGCGACGGCGTGTTCGAGGTGAAGGCGACCAACGGCGACACTTTCCTGGGCGGCGAGGACTTCGACCTGCGCGTCATCAGCTACCTCGCGGACGAGTTCAAGAAGGAGCAGGGCATCGACCTGCGCAACGACAAGCTCGCCCTGCAGCGCCTCAAGGAAGCGGCCGAGAAGGCCAAGATCGAGCTCTCCAACGCCAAGGAGACCGAGATCAACCTGCCGTTCATCACGGCGGACGCGAGCGGCCCCAAGCATCTCGTGATCAAGCTGTCGCGCGCCAAGCTCGAATCGCTGGTCGACGAGCTGATCCAGCGCACGCTCGAGCCCTGCAAGGCGGCGCTCAAGGATGCCGGCCTGCAGGCCGGGCAGATCGACGAGGTCATCCTGGTCGGCGGCATGACCCGCATGCCGAAGGTCATCGAGGTCGTTAAGCAGTTCTTCGGCAAGGAGCCGGCCCGCAACGTCAACCCCGACGAAGTCGTCGCGGTCGGTGCGGCGGTCCAGGCGGCCGTGCTGAAGGGCGAGGTCAAGGACGTCCTGCTGCTCGACGTGACGCCGCTGTCGCTCGGCATCGAGACGCTGGGCGGCGTGTTCACCCGCCTGATCGAGCGCAACACGACGATC
>DATHNU010001237.1:0-16102 GCA_035485695.1 Reyranella sp.
AGGATGACAGTCAAGCATGGCGCCGCTATTACTAGTTGCGCCGAGTTCGGCGCAGTGCGCATGGCTCACGATGCCGTTCCAGTCCGTGCAGCATCGCTCCGATGCGGCTCTGCAAGCACGTGGCGGTCCCCCGAAGAAATGACGAGCCCAACCTCCCCTCAAGCGCCCGCCCCGCAGGGGATGAAAATCCGCTGGTTCAGCCAGATTCGCACGAAGCTGTTTGCTTCGCTTATCCTGCTGGCCTCCTGCACGGTCATCGCCTGCGCCGTTTCCGTCTGGCTTTTCGACGGCTTCAGCTCGCTGTTCTCGCGCACGATCCGGCGCGACTTCGCGACCTTCGGCAGCATGGTCCGGCTGCAGGAAGAGGCCTCGCAGCTCGTCCAATTGACCAACTCGTTGACCGCCAGCGTGCGCCAGGGCCAGCTCGCGGCGGTCCTCGACGCGATCACGGCGGGCCGCGACAAGGCGGCCTATGCCGTCGTGGTCCTGCACCGCGATGTGCAGATGGTCGACCAGGTCGACGACATCGCCGCCAAGCTCGACGGTGTCTTCGCCGCCCTCAAGACGGTCGAAGAGCTGAGCGCCAAGCGCATCGCCGCCGTCGAGAAACGGATCGCGGCCAGCAGCGGCGTGCTGCCGGCGCTCACCCGCCTGGAGGAGGCGCTGGCCGGCCAGGGTGACGCGCCCGGCCTGGTCGAATTCCGTCGTGCCGCGGCGCTTGCCGGCGTCCTGCTGAGCGAAGCGAGCCTGGTCGAAACGATCGACAGGGCTCACGTGCTGCGTTCCCTGTTCGACGTCGAGGCCCAGGCGCTCGATCGTCTGGCGCCCGCCGTCGCGACGGAAGCGCCGGAAGTCGAACGGACCGCCAAGACGTTGGCGGCGCTCGGTCGCGGACCGAACAATCTGTTCGACCTGCGCGAACGCGAACTGCAGACCATCGCGCTCGAGACGCAGGCGATGCGCCCGGTCAAGGAGTCGGCCGCTGCTCTCTCCGCCGAATTCGGCCGCATCGTCGAGGAGAAGCGCCACGATCTCGATGAGACGATGCGAAACTCGGCGGCGCGGATCGAAGCGACGCGGCTCTTCCTCATCATCGTCGCGACCGGCAGCGTGCTGCCCTTCCTGATCCTGGCGCTGGTCTATGTCGGCCGCAGCGTCGCCGGACGGCTGCGGCGGCTCGCCGTCGCCATGTCGGCGCTCGCCAACGGCGACACGCGGATCGAGGTGCCGACGGCGGGCGCCCACGACGAGATCGGCGAGATGGCCGAGGCGCTGCAATTCTTCAAGCGCCAGACGATCGGCGCGCAACAGTTGGCACAGGAAGTGACCGACAGCATCCGCCAGGTGGCGTTGGCGGCCGGCCAGGCGACCAGCGCGATCGGACAGGTCTCGGGCGGCGCCAATACCCAGCTCACCGCCCTGCGCCACGTCGCCAACGGGCTGCAGCAAAGCGCCGACGCCATCACCCTGGTCACCGCCAACACCCATTCGGCACGCGAACGGGCGCAGCAGATGGCCGACCTCGTCGAGCACGGCCGGACCGAAATGGCGGGCATGGTGGCGGCAGTCAACGCGATCGCCGAAAGCAGCGCGCAGGTCGCCAGGTTCGTCGACGATATCGCCCGCATCGCCAGCCAGACCAACATGCTGTCGCTCAATGCCGAGATCGAGGCGGCGCGCGCCGGCGAAAACGGCAAGGGCTTCACTGTCGTGGCCGAAGAGGTCGGCAAGCTCGCCGACAGCTCGGCGGCGCTCGCCACCGAGATCGCCACCCAGATCCGCAACGCCATCCAGCAGGCCGAACACGGCGTCGCCTCGGCGTCGCTGGTCAACGACAACATCCAGATGATCGCTGCCAGCGTGGCCGAATCGGATCGTCTCGCGCAGTCGATCGCGGCGGCCATGGAGCAGCAGCAGACGAACGTCGCTGAAATCAACGGCAAGATGGGCGAGCTTACCGGCATCGGCCAGGCGAACGCTTCGGCGGCCTCGGAAATCTCGACGACGATGCAGGACCTGTCGCGCCTGGCCGAGGAAACCCGGGCGAAGGTCGCGCAGTTCAAGATGACCGGCAACGATACGAGCGGCCCGCAAGCCGCCGTGGGGACGTGAGCGGGCAATCTCGACGCCCGGGGGAAGGGAAAACGTGACGAAATTCTGGCGACTTGGCCCCAAGATCTATTCCGTCGTCATCCTGTTGTCGGCGTTCACCGCCGGCGTCGGGATCGTGGCGATCACCGGATTCCAGACCTACAACGCCAAGGTGCGGGAGATCGACCAGGCCTCGACACGCGCGGTCATCAGCGAGCGCGTCAATACGATGCTCTACGCCGTGGTCATGGACTCGCGCGGCATCTACATGGCAAGGGACACGGCGGAGTCGGAGAAATACGCGCCGCTCGTCATCCAGAACCTGCGCAAGATCGAGGCGCTGATGAAGGAATGGACGAGCCTCATCCGGCCCGAGGACAAGGCGACGATGGAGCGGGCCAATGCCCGCGTCGCCGAGTTCGTCCGCTTCCGCACCGAGCTCGTCCGCTTGTCGCGGGAAGCAGCGCTGCCCGAAGCGCGCCTGTGGGGCGACAACGACGCCAACCGCAACAACCGCACGGCGCTCAACGCCGAGATCGCAGCGCTTGCCGCCTCGAACGACGCCACGACGCATCGCCTGGCGCAGGAGGTCGATGCCTTCTACCAGAATCGCCTGTGGCTGCTCATCGGCCTGGTCACCATCGGCATCCTGATCAGCGTCGCGCTCGCCATCGCCGTCGTCGTCTTCGCGATCACCCGGCCGATCAACCGGCTGACCCAGGCGATGACGACACTGGCTGGCGGCAGCACCGACATCACGGTGCCGGCGATCGATCGCGGCGACGAGATCGGCGACATGGCGCGCGCCGTCCAGGTCTTCCTCAATCAGGCGCTCGCGGTACGCGGACTCACGACCCAGATCATGGAGAACATCCGCCGCGTCGCCATGGCGGCGAGCCAGGCAAGCTCGGCCGTGAGCCAGGTGTCGGATGGCTCGAACATCCAGCTCAACGCCCTGAAGCAGTCCTCGGGTGCCCTCGAGCAGAGCACGCAGGCGATCTCCGAAGTCGCGCGGGGAACCCAGCAGGCGAGCGAACGGGCGCGCAACGCGGCCAGTCTCGTCGACAAGGAGATCAAGCAGATGACCAGCATGGTAGAGCTGGTCGGCGCGATCTCGGAGAACAGCTCGCAGATCAGCCGGATCGCCGATGCGATCTCGCGTATCGCCAGCCAGACCAACATGCTGTCTCTCAACGCCTCGATCGAGGCGGCGCGCGCCGGCGAGCATGGCAGGGGCTTCGCCGTCGTTGCCGAGGAGGTCGGCAAGCTCGCCGGCGGCTCGCGCGGCCTTGCCCAGGACATCGCCGAGCAGGTGCGCCAGGCGACCGAGCAGGCGGAGAAGGGCGTGGCGCTGGCGCGCGAGGTCAGCAGCAAGATGCAGGAGATCGCCGGCGGCGTCGCCGAGACCGACGAGCTGATCGGCGCGATCGCGACGGCGATGGAGGAACAGCAGGCGACCATTGCCGGCATCAACGAGAATGTCGGCGAGCTCACGCGCATCGGCCAGTCCAATGCGACTGCGGCGGAGGAGATCACGGCCACGATGCTCGACCTGTCGCGACTGGCCGAGCGCACCCGCATCGAAGTCGACGAATTCAAGAAGCTCTCGGGCTGACGGCCGTGCCAGGGCATCACCATGGATGACCTCGAGAAGACGCTCAGCGAACTGGCACTGGCGATGCAGGATCATCGCGAGGCGCTCGCCCCCAAGGGCACGCCCAAGGCGCCGCCTGCTCCGCGCCGCAAGAGTCCGCCGGACGATGCCAGGGCGGCGCTGATCACCCGCCTGCTCGCCCGCATCGAGGCGCATGCCGGGCTGCGGGTCGGCGAGGCGATCGAGGCCAGGCTTGGCGCCGTTCTGGCGTCCGTCGAGCTCGCCGAGCTCGGCCGCTGGGTCGCCGGGCTCGAACGGCTGGACGGCAAGCATCCCGACTGGCTGACGCTGATCGAGAGCCTGACGATCAACGAGACCTTCCTGTTTCGCGACTGGGCGCAGCTCGAGCTCCTGCGCACCTCCGGACTGGCGCCGCTGATCGCCACGGCCGCGCGCTCGGCGCATCCTGCGCTGCGCCTGTGGTCGGCCGGCTGCGCGTCGGGCGAGGAGGCCTACAGTCTTGCCGTGCTGGCGCTCGAGGCGCTTGCCGGCGCCGGCGTCGCCAGCGAAACGGCACAGGAAATCGAGCTCAAGGCGCCCTGGTCCCTCGACGTGCTGGGGACGGACATTTCGCGGCCCATGCTCATCCAGGCGCGCAACGGACTCTACAGCACCGGATCGCTGTCGCCGTTCCGTGCCGTTGCGCAGCCGCTGCTGCGGTTTTTTCCACCCGCCGTCGGCGAACAGGCGCGGGCGAACCGGATAGTGCGGAGCGACGTCAGGCGGCATGTGCGCTTCGACCAGTCCAATCTGATGGGGTCGGCGCCGGCGGGCGGTGGCTTCGATGTCGTCGCCTGCCGCAACGTGCTGGTTTACTTCGCGCCGGCCGCGCGCAAGATCGTGCAGGCCACCCTCGAGGCCGCCGTGCGCCGTGGCGGCTTCCTGCTGCTTGGCCCGACCGACGCTCCGCCCAATACCGCGCGCTTCGAGACCATCTGGGGCCAGCGCGCGGTCATCTACCGCAAGCGGGCCTGACGATGACAACGAGCCTCGCCCCTCCTCGTGCAACGGCGGCCGCGCCGGAGGACCTGGCGTGGACGGGCTTCGAGCTCGACGGTCGGGTTTTCGCTTTTCCCTATCTCGGCGTCGAACGCGTGGTGCCCGCCACGCCAGTGACGGCGCTGCCCTTTGCGCCGGCCGGCGTCGAGGGCGTCGCCAGCATTTCGGGCGACATCATTCCGGTGCTGGCCTTGCTCGTCCTGCTCGGCACCGATCGACCAGAGCCCGCGCAGGCCGGCGCGCAGTTCCTGATCATCCGCGTGTCCGGTCGGCGCTTTGCGCTGCGCGCCGATCGCGTGCTGTTCGTCGCCAACCCTTTGCCCGGTGAAGGCACACCTCATTGGCGCGGCCGCCCGGTGACCTGCCTCGCGGTCGAGCGCCTGGGCCTTGCCAACCTAAAACCCTTCCTACCGCCTGCCGGCGCCCCCGGCCTCGTCGCGGATAGCCGCGCGACAGCGATGCATGACGCTGCACCGCCGAGCGAGACCGTGCTTCTCGTGGATGCCGCCGGCAGCTCGTATGGTCTGCCCACGGCATCGATCGTCGAGCTGCTCGAGGATGCGGTGATCACCAGGCTGCCGCTCGCGCCACCGTTCCTGACAGGCGTGGCCATTCTGCGTCGCCAGCCGGTGTTGGCCTTCTCGCTTGCCAGGCTGCTGGGCGGCGAGCCCACGACACCGCCGGGCGGCCATGTCGTCATGGCGATCGGCAGGAGCCGGTTTGTCCTCGCCGTCGACGCGATCGGCGGCTTGCAGCGCCAGTCCGCAACAGATGCGGATCATCCGATCCACCTCGATCCGGCGGTGCTGGTTACGCCCGCATGGCTTGCCCTGGCGGCGGAAATGTCCGGGACAGCGGCCGCGCCGGCCGTCGTCGCCACCGACCGGCAACGGTTTCTCTGCGTCACTCTGGGCGATCGCACCTGCGCCGTCCCACTGGCGGCGGTCGAACGCATCCTGCCGCCCCGCCCGCCGATCCGCCTGCCTGCCGGCGCGCCGCCGGGTGTCGACGGGGCGATCGAATTTGGCGGCCGCATCATTCCCGTCACCGAAGGCTGGCGATGGCTGTCGCGCCGAGAAGGCGGCGCGGTCGCCGCCCTCATTGTCCTGCAGCACGGCGGCGAGCGCCGCGTTCTCGCGGTCAACGCCCTTCAGCGCATCGTCACCATCGCCTCGGACGACATCCTGCCGACCGGCGATCACGATCCGCGCATCGCCGGCCTCGGCAAGGCCGGCGGCCGCTCGCTGGAGATCCTGTCGACCGCCGCGCTGATGGCGAAGGGAGACGCCGCATGAGCGGTCCCGCCAGCCCGTCACCGCCGCGGCGCCGCGTCCTCGTGGTCGACGATTCGACCTTCATGCGGATGGTCCTGCGCCGCATCATCGAGGCGGGCGGCGAGCTCACGGTGATCGGCGAGGCGCGCAACGGGCGCGAGGCGGTGGCGCTTGCCCGCGACCTCAAGCCCGACATCATCACGATGGATGTCGAGATGCCGGAACTCGACGGGCTGGCCGCCATGAAGCAGATCCTGGCCGGCCCGCCGCCAAAGCCGGTCATGATCATGGTCAGCGGTCATACCCAGCGCGGCACCGAGACAACGATCAAGGCGCTGAGCCTGGGCGCCGTCGATTTCGTGTCGAAATCCTCGTCTTTCGCCGCCGAGGATCTGGGCCATGTCGACAGCGAGCTGAGCGAGAAACTGCGCTATTGGGCGCACCAATCGGCGGGCGCCGCGACCCGCCCACAGGCTCCCGCGGCGCCGCGCGTTCCGACCGACGCGGCGCCCGTCGGGTCGCCGCTGCAGCCGCAGTCGCCGAGGGGCAAGGTCGATCTGGTCGTCGTCGCCTCCTCGACCGGCGGCCCGCAGATCATGGCCGACTTTCTGCGCAGCTCGGCGCCGCTCGGGGCGCCGATGGTGATCGCCCAGCACATGCCGGCGCAGTTCACCGCGAGCCTCGCCACCCTGCTGCGCAGCGAGACCGGACTCGACGTCCGCGAGGGGGCGCACCGCATGGCCTTGCCGGCCGGCTCGGTGACGATCATTCCGGGCGGCGGCGATGCGATTGTCGCCAGTGTGGCCGGGGGCTATGAGCTTCGCCTGACGACCCACCAGGCGCTGGTGCATCCCTGCGCCGACCTGCTGTTCGAGACCGCCGCGATGGTGGCGCGCCATCCCGTCGCGGTCATCCTGACCGGCATGGGCAGCGACGGCACCAAGGGCGGCGCGCAGTTTCTGCGCCGGCACCTGCCGGTTCTGGTGCAGGACCCCAAGACCTGCGTCGTCGGCGGCATGCCGTCGGCGGCGATCGAGGCCGGCGTCGCCACGGAATCGCTGGCGCCCGCCGGGATCGGCCGAAAACTCGTATTATGGACAAGCCCTTCCTATACCCCGAGAGCCAAGATCGCGGAGACGCAATGACCAAGAACATCCTCGTCGTCGATGACTCCTTCATCATGCGGACAATCATCAAGGACATCGTCGAAAGCGACCCCGAGCTGAAGGTGGTGGGCTTCGCGGAGAACGGGAAGGTCGGGCTGCAGAAGACGCGCGAGCTGAAACCCGACGCGCTCATCCTCGATCTCGAAATGCCGGAAATGTCCGGCATCGACATGATGAAGCGGCTCGCCCTGGTGTCGAAGGCCAAGGTCATCGTCGTCTCGTCGGTCGGGCAGGTGGGCTCGCCGCAGGCCGTCCAGGCGCGCCAGCTGGGCGCGGTCGACATCATCGCCAAGCCTTCCGGCGCCATGAGCCTCGATCTCCAGGCCAAGAAGGGCCACGAGATCGTCCAGGCGGTGCGCCGTGCGCTCGGGCTCGACCCGGCGCCGTCGGGCAACGACTAGCGGACCCGCCGGACGCCGCGCATGAACGAGTTCGTCCAGACGCTCTGGCAGGAGTTCGCGGCGGAAAGCGACGAGCATCTGGCCGTGCTCGAGCCGTTGCTGGTCCGTCTGGGCTCGGCCGAAGGCGAGGCCGGCGACGTGGCACGGCTGTTCCGCGGTTTCCATTCGCTGAAGGGACTGGCGCGGGCCATGGCGCTCTACGGCATGGAAGCCGTGGCGCATCGCGCGGAAAACCTGCTCGGGCTGGTGCGTGACAACGGCGTGGTGATGAGCGAGCCGATGCTCGACGGGCTGCTGGAGGCGGTCGATTCCCTGAAGGGCCTGCGCGATGCGGCCGTCGAGAGCCGCGCGGATGCTGCCGCGCCCGCCGCGCTGCTGCAGAAGCTCGACGCGCTGTTCGAGGCGGCAGGCGGCAGCGAGGCGGCGCCGGTCGAGCTGCCGCCAGCGGCCGGCGGCACCGCCGAGCTCAATGAAGACGCCGAGATGCTCGATCTCTTCGTCGAACTGCTGCAGACGCGGCTGCCCGAGCTGGCACGCGCCTTCAATGCCGACGAAGCCATGCGCAGCGACCTCGTCGACACGCTGGACGCCCTCGAGAACGCCGCCGGCGTGATGCAATTCGAGCAAGTCGCCGAGACCTTGCGCGATCTGGGCGGGTTCCTGGCGGCGCAGAAGCTGCCGCTCGACCCGGCGGCGCGCGGACAGGCCGTCGACCGGATTGCCCAGGTCGCCCTTCAGGCACGGCTGCTGAGCGAAGTGACCGGGGGCGATGCCGGCGCCCAGGGACTGACGCAGGCACTTGCCGGTGTGCTCACCGACGATCGGGGGCGCACACTCGGCGGACTGGCGATGACCCTGGGCGAGCTCGAAAGAGGCGCGCATGATGGCCAAGCGGCCGAGCGTCAGCGGGTCGCCGCCGGCGCGGCCGCGCTGGCCCATACGGCGCAATCGATCCTGCAATGTCTCGCGGTGGTGCGGGCCGCCGAGCTGTTGCTTCTGGTCGAGGAAGTCTCCGCCCGCATCGCCGACGGCGAACTGGCGCCGACGGCGCTTCTCGCCTCGGTCATGCAGTTCGCCGTCGAGGCGGTCGCCGAACAGGCGGAAAAGGGACTCGACCTCGATGAGGCTCAGGCCGTCGACTTTGCCAAGCGCATCCGCGGCGCCTTGCAGCCCGACAAGGAGACAGGCGAGAGCGAGCAACTGGGTGCGATGCTGGCGGGCCTTAAAGGTCGGCCGGAGATACTCGAGGTGCTCTCCGCCGACAATGTCGGCGAACTCGCGACGGGCGTTGCGGCGGGAGCCAATGTCTACGAGCTGATGCTCTATCTCGAGGATTCCCCGGCCCTCGGCGAGACGATCGTCGCCTGGCTCAGCGCGGAAACCAAGATCATCAGCAACCGCACCGTGCTGACGGACGGCAAGAGCTGGTTCGATTTCCTGATCCTGTCGTCGCACCCGCCGGAGGCCGTCCGCGAGGCGTTGCTGCTGCGCGATCCCGACCGCGAATGCGTGAAGTCGCTGCGCCAGGTCGGTGGCGAGATTCTGCTCGGCGACGAGACGGGGACAGACGAAGAGGTGGCGCAGGTCGATCCCGGCGTCCGGCGAACGGCGGAACCCGCTTCCGATTCGCGCAACTCGACGGTCTTGCGCGTGCGCAGCGACGTCATCGATCGCTTCATGACGCAGATCGGCGAGATCCGCATCGCCGCAGCCGAACTGGCCGAGCTCACGGCGTCGGTTGGCGATGTGGCGCGGCAGCAGGAGCAGCGCGGCGCGGGCGAACTGGCGCACCGCGTCGAGACGGATCTGCGGCGCCTCCAGGCATCGGCGCTCGAATTGCGCGTCGTGCCGATCGACACGATCCTCAACCGCTTTCCCCGCGTCGTCCGCACGCTGGCCCAGGAGCAGGGCAAGAACGTCCGGTTGACGCTGGAGGGCCGCGACGTGCGCGTCGACAAGAGCATGGTCGAACTGCTGGTCGATCCGCTGATGCACATGGTGCGGAACGCCGTCGATCACGGCATCGAGCTGCCGGAGGAGCGGACGCGCGCCGGCAAGCCCGTGCAGGCATCGGTGACCCTGGGCGCGGTGCAGCGCGGCGGCGAGGTGCAGGTCCAGGTTTCCGACGACGGTCGCGGGCTGAATGAGGCGGCGATCCTGGAAAAGGCGGTGGCGCGCGGCCTGACGAACGCGGCCGACGCCGCGCGTCTCAAGCCGCACGAGATCCACCGCTTCATTTTCGCGCCGGGATTTTCCACGGCGGCCAAGGTCACGGAGACGTCGGGCCGCGGCGTCGGCATGGATGTGGTGCTGAACACCGTCCAGCAGTTGGGCGGCGACATCGATGTCGAGACCAAGGCGGGCGGCGGCGCCACCTTCACTCTCCGCCTGCCGCTGTCGGCGGCGATGCAGGCCTCGTTGCTGGTCCGCGTCAACGGCCAGACCTTCGGCATCGCCGAGCGCTTCGTGTCGTCGGTGCTCGAGGTCGCAGCCGAAGACATGCTCGAATCGAGCGGACAAAAGGCGATCCGCCACAACGGGATGGCATTGCCGGTCTACCGGCTGGCCGACCTGCTGTGGCAGGGCACCGTCGATGCGGGCCCCATGCCGGACTTTCTCAGCATCGTCATCATATCGAACGGCCGCGAGACGATCGGCCTCGAGGTCGACCGGGTGCGCCGCCGCCAGGAACTGTTCCTGAAGGATCTGCACCCCTTGCTGGCGGCCTGCCCGACAGTGAGTGGCGCTGCCGTCCTGGGCGACGGGCGGATCGTGCTGTTGCTCGACGCCGACGAGTTGATCCAGCTCGTGCGCAGCGGGACCTGGCGCGGAGCGCCCGAAGCGGCGACGGAGGCCACCCCTTGACCATCCATTTGCGCGTCACGGCAGGCGAATACGAACTGCTGCTCGAAAGCGCCTCGGTGCGGGGTGTGTCGGAGGCCGGCGGGGCGGCGGCCTGGGCCGACCGGGAGCTGCCGCGCCTCGATCTTACGCTGACCCTGGGCGGTGCTCCGGTTCGAGCCGACGGCGCCATTATTCTTTATGCCGCAGGGGACGGCGATGAGCAGGCGATCACCCTGGTGGTCGACGAGGTCAAGGGTCTGGTGACCCTCGGCGCCCAGGCACTGGTCCGGCTGCCGGCGATCTCGGCGCGCTTTGGACAGCTTTTCGATGCGATCGCGGTCGAGCCGATCGAGGGCCATCATCCACTTCGTCTGCGCCCGCGTCTCGACCTTCAGGCGATTGGGCGGGAAGATGCCTGACATGGACACGACTGCAGATATGGAAGGGGGCGTCTCGCGCCCACGGCTGAGCTATGCGGCGATCGCCGAGCAACTGCTCACCCGCCGCCTTGCCCAGCCAGACCTGTCGGCCTCCGGTGACAACCAAAAGACCGCCCTGCCCCATGCCTTTCGCCGTCTTGCCCCGGTCTTCGCGCTCGACCATGCCGCCGCCGCCGGCGAGCCGCCGCGCGCGATCATTGCCGTGCTGGCGGCCGGGCTGGTCGAGGCCATCCAGGCCGGAGCGTCCCGCATCCTGCTCAAATCCGCTTCCGGAGCGCTGACGCCGCTCGGCAACAGCAGCGAGGCCGACAATCGCTCCGGCCGGCTCGCGGCCGAAGTCGTCGGCGACGGCCGCGCCCGCGCTTCCGGCGAGCCGTCCTCGAACCTCGCCTGCGCGGCCTTGACGCGTCAGGACGGCGAGATCGTCGGCGTCGTCGCCCTCTTCGACAAGCGCTCGGGGCCGTTCGATGGAGACGACCTCGTGCTGGCGGCCAGCGTCGGCGCCTACATCGCCGAGCTTGCCGTCACTGCGGGCTTGCTGCCTTGGCTGGCCCAGGGAGTCCGTGTGGTGCCGCGGCCTGCGCTTGCGTCGGCGGGCGACGACGCGCCGGCAAAAGCGGCGATCCTCTCGCGCATCCTGTCGATCGCGTTGGAAATCCTGACAGCCGATCGCGGCTGGATCCTGCTCTACGACCCGACGATGGACGAGCTCTACACGGCGCTCTCCGAGGGGCTCGGCGATCGCGAATTGCGCATCGGCGCGCATGACGGCATCGCCGGCGCCACCTTCCGGACCGGCGAGCTCACCAATATCCCCCTCGCCTACCAGGATCCACGCTTCGATCCTTCCATCGACTGGCAGATCGGCTATCGCACGCGCAACATCCTGTGTGCGCCGATCTTCTCGGCCGACGGCCAGCGGCTGGGCGTGCTGCAGGTCGTCAACAAGCAGCACGGCTCTTTCGACACTGCCGACGAGAGCCACCTGCGGTCGCTCGCCTCGCAGATGGGCGTGACGCTCGACTACACCCAGCTGTTCGACCAGGTGCTGCGGATGAAGTCGCACAATGAGAGCATGCTGCGCAGCCTGACCAACGGCGTGCTCACCATCGACATGCGCGGCGAAGTCACATTTGCCAATCAGGCGGCCCTCGCCACGCTCCGCCGCAGCGAGGGCGAGCTGCTCGGCCAGCCGCTGATGAAGGTGTTCGGCGAGATGAACGCCTGGATCCTTGAAGCGATCGACGAGGTCGCCAACGGCCGGGCCGAGAAGCAGCTGCCAAACAGCGAATTCTACATCGAGAGCCGGGGTGAGTGGGTGTCGGCCAATATCTCGCTTCTTCCGCTGCTCGATTCCAAGCAGCACTCGCTGGGATTCATGCTGGTGATCGAGAATCTCGAGGGCGAGCGGGAACTGCGCCGCACCATGTCGCGCTATTTGTCGAACGAAGTCATCGACCGGCTGATGCAAGACTCCGGCGAGGCGCTGGGCGGCACGGCGCAGACCGCGACGACGCTGTTCTCCGACATCCGCGGCTTCACGACGCTTTCCGAGCAGCTGGGCGCCCATAGCACCGTGTCGATGCTGAACGAATACTTCTCCTACATGGAAGATGTCCTGACCAACCGCTCCGGCGTCATCGACAAATATGTCGGCGACGCCATCATGGCGGTGTTCGGCCTGCCCTTCGCTGCGGAGACCGACGCCCAGAACAGCGTCCAGGCGGCGTGCGACATGTTGCAGGTACTGGAACTGCTCAACGCCAGGCGCGCGGCGGCCGGCGACGGCATCATCCGCATCGGCGTCGGCATCGCCACGGGAACCGTCATCGCCGGCAATATCGGCTCGCCCAAGCGCATGGACTTCACCGTCATCGGCGACGCGGTGAACCTCGCTTCACGGATCGAGAGCATGACCAAGCTCTACGGCGCCGATATCCTGATTTGCGCCGAAACGCGCCGGCGGCTGGCCGGGACACCGAAGATGCGGCGCATCGATGTCGTCCGCGTGCGCGGCCAGACACGGCCGACCAACGTCTTCGAGGTGCTCGAGCATAGGGCAGCGGCGTGGACACCGGCTCTCGACGAGGCGATCGCCACCTATGAGGCCGGACTTGATGCCTATCTCGCCGGCGACTGGACGACCGCGCAGAAGCACTTCGAGGCGTCATTGCTGTTGCGCCGCGATGACAAGGCGACAGAGCTCATGATCGGGAGGTGCCTTCGCTATCGCGCCACCCCGCCGTCGGACTGGGACGGTGTTTCCGTCTGAAGGCGGCGCTTCACACCTGCGCGAGGGAGCCCATCCGTCGCCAGATCCGCGAAACTCGAGCCCGTCAAAGGCGTTATTGTCATTCCGCGACATCGACGGGATTCCGATTTGATCAAAGGGACGCTCCTGCTGGGAAGCGCCATGGGGCTTGTGGCAGTCCTGATGGCAGCGTTTGCCGTGAGTTGGCAGCCGGCATGGCCGCCGCTCGCCAACGCTGTGGCCACTTTCGATCCGGCCGTGGTGGCGCGGGGAGAACAGCTCGCGCATGTCGGCAACTGCGCGGGCTGCCATACGGCCCAAGGCGGCCGGCCGTTCGCCGGCGGACGACCCTTGGAGACGCCGTTCGGCACGGTGTTCACGACCAACATCACTCCCGACCCCGACACAGGCATCGGCCGCTGGTCGCGCAAGGCCTTCGTGCGCGCGTTGCGCGACGGCGTGGCGCTGAACGGCGATCTTCTCTATCCCGCCTTCCCCTACGATCATTTCACCCACGCCAGCGATCGTGACATCGACGCGCTGTACGCCTTTCTCATGACGCGGCCGGCCGTGCAGGCGCGTGCGCCGGCCAACCGGCTGAAGGAGCCTTTCGGTTTCCGGCCGCTGATCGCGGGCTGGAACCTGCTCTTTCTTCACAAGGGGCCGCTCGCCGACGATCCAGGCCAGTCGGCCGAGTGGAATCGCGGTCGCGCGCTGGCCGAGGGATTGGCGCATTGCGGCGGCTGTCACACCCCGCGCAACGAGCTGGGTGCCGAGAGAACCGATCATGCCTACGACGGCGCTTGGACGGAGGGCTGGTACGCGCCGCCGCTCAATGCCAGTTCACCCGCGGTGCGGCCGTGGACCGCCGATGCCCTCTTCGCCTACTTGCGCACCGGCCTCAGCGCGACCCATGCCGCCGCGGCCGGCCCGATGGGCAGCGTCACGCGCGGGCTGGCGCAGGCCTCGGAGGACGATGTCCGGGCGATCGCCGTCTATTTCGCCTCACTGATGGCGCACGCGCCGGCCACGAAAGGCACGCCGCCGGCGGACAAAGGGAACGCCGCGGACGCGGCCCATCCCGAGGCCGCCGCTCTCTTTGCCGGTGCCTGCGCTACCTGCCACGCGGCGGGCGCGCCGATGATGCAGGAAGGGCGCCCGTCGCTCGCCTGGGGAACGGCCTTGCACGAGGACACGCCCAACGACACGATCCAGATCATCATGCACGGCCTGGTGCCGTCGGCCGGCCGGTCCGGTCCGGCCATGCCGGCCTACGGCGAGAGCTTCAGCGACCGGCAGCTTGCCCAGATCACCGCGTATCTGCGCGCGCGATACACTGACAAGCCGCCGTGGCCTGACATCCCGCGAGCCGTGGCGCAGGTGCGCAAGGGAGGCAGCGAGTGATCACCCTTACCGTCAACGGCGTGTCCCACCAGGTAGACGCCACTCCCGATACGCCGCTGCTCTACGCCCTGCGCAATGATCTCGGCCTCAACGGCGCCAAGTTCGGCTGTGGGCTGGGCCAATGCGGCGCCTGCACCGTGCTGGTCGACGACAAGCCCGCCTACTCCTGCCTGTTGCCGATCGCGGCGTTGGCCGAGCGCAAGGTGCGCACCATCGAAAGCCTCGGCACCCGGGAAAAGCCCGGCGCGCTGCCGGCAGCGTTCGAGGCCGAGCAGGCCGCTCAATGCGGCTACTGCATCGCCGGCATGATCATGCGCGCGCAGGCGCTGCTGGAGCGCAACATCCGGCCGACCGAAGCCGAGCTGCGCGCGCACATGGCGCCCAATCTCTGCCGTTGCGGCACCCATATGCGCATCCTGCGCGCTGTACGGCGGGCCGCTACTGCCATGGGCGGCGGCGTGCGCAACGCGGAGAACGCGCTGTGAGCGCCCTCACGCGACGCCGGCTGCTCGGCCAGGGTGCGCTGGTCGTGGCCTTCTCCCTGTCGTGCCAGGCGATGGGCCAGGTCATGGAGAAGAGACCCGCCCTGCCCGGTGACCTCGACAAGTTCCCCTTGCTCGATTCGTGGATCCGCATCGACGCGGAGGGACATATCACGGTGTTCACGGGCAAGGCGGAACTCGGCCAGGGACTGAAGACGGCGCTGATCCAGGTCGCCGCCGACGAGCTTGCGGTCCCGCCGGCCCGCATCGAGCTTGTAACCGCCGACACCGCGCGCACGCCCGACGAGGGCGTCACCGCGGGCAGTCATTCGATGCAGGACAGCGGCACGGCCATCCTCAATGCAGCCGCCAATGTGCGCCTGCTGCTGACCGAGGCGGCGGCGTGGCGCTGGCTGGTCGCCGTCGAGGAAGTCGAGCTGCACGATGGCGCGGCCCATGCGCCGAACGGCGACAGCCTGGACTACGGCGAACTGGCCGCGTTGCTGTCGCTCCATGTCGAGGCCAAACCGGACGTCGCGCGGCGCGAGAAGGGCGCACGTCTGATCGGCACGGACCTGCCCCGCGTCGATATCCCCGCCAAGGTCACGGGCGGCGTCGCCTATGTGCAGGACATGCGGCTGCCCGGCATGCTCCATGCCCGCGTCGTGCGTGGCCCCAGCGACGGCACGCGGCTCAAGCCCGCCGACTTCGACGCCGTCGCCAAGATGCCGGGGATCGTGCAGGTGGTGCGCGACGGCGGCTTCACCGCCGTGCTGGCGACACAGGAGTGGCAAGTCATCAAGGCGTTGCAACGCCTGCAATCGGCCGGCTGGGACCGGCCCGGCGCCCAGCTGCCGGCAGAAGACATACGCGAGGCGATCCGTCGCTTGCCTTCGCGGGAAGTGCCGATCTTCGACTATCCCGGACCGCCGGCACCGACGGACGGCAAGGTGGTCAAGGCGCGCTACAGCCGGCCTTGCCTGATGCATGGCTCGATCGGGCCGTCCTGCGCCGTGGCGCTGTGGGAGAATGACGGCGTCACGGTGTGGACGCACAGCCAGGGGGTCTATCCGCTGCGCAAGTCCCTGGCCGAACT